>JASGCL010000020.1:3957-27667 GCA_030054115.1 Hydrotalea sp. | reverse complement strand
CCCGCGCCGCAATTTTACAACCCTAATTTTTTTATATTTTCGGCAACCTGTAACGCGCCATAACAAACTATCGCATCCGCGCCGGCGCGTTTTATCGCCAGCAGGGATTCCACCATCGCCCGTTCACCATCAAGCCATTTTTTGTCGGCCGCCGCCATCAACATGGCATATTCGCCCGATACTTGATAGGCAAATGTTGGCATCAAAAATTCTCGCTTCACCCGCTGAATAATATCCAAAAACGGCAGGGCCGGTTTCACCATCACCACATCGGCGCCCTCGGCAATATCCAACGCGACCTCTTGCAATGCTTCGTCGCTGTTCGCCGGATTCATTTGATATGTTTTTTTATCGCCCTGCAACAATTGGCCCGACCCCACGGCGTCGCGAAACGGCCCGTAAAAGCACGAGGCATATTTCGCGGCATAACTTATAATAATCGTGTTGTGGAATTTTTCGGCTTCTAATTTTTTTCTAATCGCGCCAATTCGCCCGTCCATCATGTCCGACGGTGCCACCGCGTCGGCACCCAATCGCGCCAGCAACAACGCCTGCGCGGTTAACACATCAACCGTTTCGTCATTCACCACCGCGCCATTTTTTATCAACCCGTCGTGGCCATGACGGGTGTAGGGGTCAAGGGCGACATCGGTAATCACCAATATATCTTTGTTGTGCGATTTTATTTTTTTTATCGCCTGGCCAACCAAATTGTTTTCGTTCAAGGCCTCGGCCCCGTCGTCGGTTTTTAACCCGTCGGGCGTTTTGGGAAATAACATCACCGCCTTTATCTGCGCTGACGCCACGGCGTCAATAATTTTCGGCAGGTCGCTAATTTTATGGCGCATCACACCGGGGAGCGAGGCAATCTCCGCCGCATCATCATCGGCGCGCAAAAACAGCGGCAAGATAAGGTCGCGCGGCGTCAGGGTATTTTCCGCCACCAAATCGCGCCAACCGGCATTGCCGCGCAAACGGCGCAAACGCGTGTTGGGGTAATACCGAGTTGGGAGCATGATATTTATTATATAAAAAAAAATGGTGCGGCCAAGAAGATTCGAACTTCCACGATATCACTACCACAGAGACCTCAACCCTGCGCGTCTACCAATTCCGCCATGGCCGCCCATTTCATCCTGCCTAGCAGGTCTATCGCTTAGTGACAAGTGCCAGAAAACCGCACTAAAATAAAAAACAAGTTTACCGCTTGCGCCACAATAATTTTTTTATCGCCAATGGCAATATCGCCCAGGTTTTTAAAATCCACGTCAAGCGTTTCGGGAAAATGATAATATTCTTTTGCCGTTTAATGCCACGCATAATGCACGCCGCCGCGGCCTCGGCCGTCATAACAAACGGCATGGCAAATTTGTTCTTGGCGGTTAAATCGGTTTTAACAAACCCGGGCGCGATAAGTTGCACCGTCAACCCCGGGTGCTCGACACTCAAACTCTGGCAAAAATTTTTCAGGTAGGCCTTGCTCGCCGAATAGGGCTGACCCAACGGCAAGCCAACCTCGCCGGCCTGCGACCCGCAGATCGCCAAAAAACCACGGCGTTGTTCCAAATGTCGGGCCAGGTATTTTGCCAACATGGTTGGTGCCTGCATATTCACCTTGGTCATCGCCGCCAAAAAATCCTCGTCGATTTCCACAATCGGCCCGGGTTCATAAAGCGCGGGCATATAAATAACCCCATCGAGCGGTTGCAAGTCCTTGCAGGTTTTTTTCAACGCCTTATCATCGGCAACATCCAGCGCGACAAAGCGGTAGGTTTTTTTATCGATTCCCTTTGGCGGCTGGCGCGACGAAATGGTAACCGCCGCACCGGCCGAAATTAATTGCCGCGCCAATTCCAACCCCATGCCGCGCGACCCGCCAATCAGCCAGATTTTTTTTTGATAAAAATTGATGGCCATCTTACCCTCGCTGTTTCTTTTTAGGTTATTTTTTTTTTACGGGTTTTTTTGGTTTAACAATATGTTTTGCAAAATATTTCCAAAATTGCCGCCTGATAAATACCGGGGCTAACCTTATCACCCACATGCCGATATAAACCGGCAAGGGAAAAACAATATGAAATTTTTTGCGCACGATGCCAAACGTAATAATATCAACCGCCTTACGCACCGAATAAACCATCGGCATGCCAAAATTATTACCGCTAATCATCTCGGTGCGCACGTAACCCGGCGTCACCAAATGGGTTGTCATCTTGGGAAATTCGACGGCAACGCTCTCCGCAAAGTTTTTTACAAAATCCTTACCGCCGGCATATGGCTGGCTCAACGGCACCCCGACGACGCCAGCCACCGACCCCATCAAAACAAAAAAGCCGCGCCGCTTCTCAATTTTTTTCCCCATGTAGGAAGCCAGCAAGGCCACCGGCAAGATATTAATATCTATCAACTCTTGCAAATGCTCTTCGTCCATATCACTAACATAATTGGGCTCTAAAATCCCTGAGCTATAAACCACGCCGTCGACATCCATTTTTTCGCACAATGATTTTAATTTTTTGCGGTCGGTGACATCCAACGGAATAAATTCATGTGGAAATTTTTCGACGGCATCGCGCCGCGCCGACACAATAACTTTCGCGCCGCGCCGCGCCATTTCCTTCGCCAGGCCAAGGCCGATACCGCGCGACCCGCCGATAACCCAAATTTTCTTGTTTTTAAAAAAAAGCGACATGTTTTAATTGATTAATGTTTTTGGGTTAAAAAATTTTTCCTTGTCATCAGCCACATTGCTTTTTTCACAAACAATGGGGTGACGCGCCACAATTTTGGGAAAAGCGTGATGATAAATGGAAACTCAATAACCAACTTCGGCCCCATGATGCGCTTGGCAAATTCGAACGCCGCCTCCTCAGGCTCGATAGTGAACGGCATCGGCATGGTGATTTGCTTCACCAATTCGGTGCGCACGAAACCCGGCGCCAACAAATGCACCCACATGTTACGATTTTCAAACGCCACGCTCTCGGTTAAGTTTTTTAAATAAGCCTTAGTCGCCGAATAAGGTTGCCCCAGCGGCGCGCCGATGAAGCTAGTGAGCGAACCGCACACCACAAAAAAACCACCACCACGTTTGTTTAAGGCCGGAGTCATAATTTTTGCAACCAAGGTTGGGGCATGTATATTGACGGCAACGATATCACATAAATCTTTTTCCTGCAAATCAGCGACCAGGGTTTGCTTATGAATGCCCGACATGTAAATCACGCCGTCCAAATTTTTTTGCGCCTGACAGGTTTTTTTTAATTTTTTTAAATCACTGACATCAAGCGGAATAAAGCGATGGGGAAAGTTTGTATGGGCCGGGTCACTGCGCGCCGATATTATAACATCGGCCCCGGCATGGGCCAAAATTTTTGCCAATTCCAACCCCATGCCGCGCGAGCCGCCGATTAGCCATATTTTTTTGCCGCCATATTTTTTGGCAAGTTTCTTTTGCCAGGCGGTTGAAATTTTTTTACTCATGCTCATCCGCTATAACAATAAATCGTCTTTTTCACAATCAGATATTTATTCTTTTTCATAACCTTGTTTCATCTTTTAAGCCACCACCTGGCCATGGGTGATTTTGGTAACCAATTGTTTGGGTTTGCGGCGAAAAGAAATTTTTTTTATAAATAAATAAAGCGCGTGCAGGTGGATGGTGAAAATAACCTTCATCGGTTGCAACGGCATGGTCAACAACAACCAACCGGCGTTGCGGTTATTCATCGGCATTTTTTTCATCGCCATGCCGGTATCAAGTTGCAACCTGCGGCCTGGCGAAAATAATTTTATATTTGCTGAAAAATTTTTCTCATCCATCAAAAATGCAAAACGATAAGACCCGACGCGGTCGTAAAATGGCGAGACGTGAAATTGCTTATCGGCGGTAAAAACATCGCCGTTTGTTATTGCCGTAAGGTTTTTTTTATATAATAAATAATAATGATGCTCGCCGTAGGTGTTATGCACCTCGGCCACAATGGCGCGCAATATATCTTTCTCATCGAACGCCAACCAAAAACTCACCGGGTTAAAAACATAAAACATCACCCTGCCCTGGCTTATCAATGATATTTTTTTTGCGTTGAAATTTATTTCGCGCCGTAACAGCTGTTGCATCGCGCGGTAAATATCCCTCTCCTGTTTCTTCTCACCATTTTCATCTTGGCTAACGCCGTAATCTTTTGCCGCAAATTGAAACAGCCGGCGAAAAATAAAAAATAGCGGCAGAATGGGCTGGGTTATTTTATCCTGCATCGTCAGCCAACCGCACCAATGGCGATAGGCCAAAAAATGTTCCTGCGGCGCATCGGCCGTGCCGTGACGTTTGTGAAAAACCCGACCGACCATAAAATAATGTTGCGCGGCTATTTTTTTCTTCACCATGGTGTCGATGCCTTGAAATAGGGCAACAGGGCCACCGCGCTTTTAATTCCATCTTCGTGAAAACCATAACCCAAATAGGCGCCGCAAAAATAAATATTATCGACCCCCTGCGCCGATTTGATACCCTGCTGTGCGGCGGCGGTTGATAAATTATATTGCGGGTGTTCCATAATGGTGCGGTCGTCATAGGTTGCAAGCGGCGACAGCGGGTTCAGGGTAACAAAAAAATTATCGCGCGTTTTTAATGATTGCAGGGCGTTCATCCAATAGATCATGGTGGTTTTGCCGGCGGTTTCAAAAAAATTCCAACAGGCGTAAAAGTTTTTCTTGCTCGGCAAAAAATCCGTCTGCCGATGGGTAAAAACATCTGACGCCTTGTAATCAATCATCGCCAAGGATTCTTTCGCCGGGTGGTCGATGGCACCAAGCATCGCCAGGGCCTGGTCGCTGTGGCAGGCAAACACCACGCGGTCGAACAGCTCCGCCTTGCCCGACGTGGTTTTTACCAACAATTTGCCGTCTGGTTTTTTTTCCACCATGACAACACCATCGCCATCAATAATTTTGCCGCCAAAGGATAATAATTTCTTTTTTATTTTTTCCACATAAACAATCGCCCCGCCGACCACAGTGCGCCATGTCACGGTCGCCGATATTTTAAACAACCCGTGATTAAAAAAAAATTGCGCAAAATAACGCGCCGGGTATTGTTCTATTTTATCTATCGGCATGCTCCAAATCGCCGCACCCAGCGGGTAAATAAATCGTTTGCGCAACATCGGGCTGGCGCGCAACTCATCCAACCACTGCGCCAGGGAGGCATTGCTATCAATCCCTTGATAGTTTTTTCGCGCGCGCGCTTGAAAGAAAAAAATCTCCAGCAATAATTTGTAATGGCTAAGGTTTATAAAATTCCACGGGTCGCGAAATTTTTTGTAGCTATTAAAATTGTATTTTTTTTCCGCCAAATGATACCAAAAATTCATTTTGGCTTCCTGGGTTGCAATGCCAAGATAGGAAAATAATTTTGTTAATTCGGGGTAATTAACTTCGTTGTAAACGATAAAACCGGTATCAACCGCCACCGTTTTTTTTGTTTGGCTGTCTTTTAATTTCAGGGTGCGGCTGTGCCCGCCCAGGCGTTTTTTCTTTTCAAACAACGTAACCGAAAACCCATTCGTGGCATGCGCCAAGGCCAAGGCCAGGCTTAACCCAGAAATGCCCCCCCCAACCACGGCAATTTTTTCTGGTGACATGTCAACGTTGTGCGGTTTGCCAATTCGGATGTTGATAAAAAGGCGTGTTGAGCGGCGGCAATTTTTTATTTAAAATATGGCTGGCGGCTTTCTCACCGGTCATAATCGACGGGCCGTTCAAATTGCCGTTGGTGATGCGCGGAAATATCGAACTATCGGCCAGCCGCAAATTGCTGGTGCCAATGACGCGGCAATCGCTGTCGACCACCGCCATCTTGTCGGTGGCGCGACCCATCTTGCAACTGCATGATGGGTGATAGGCACTCTCGACATGCTCCTTCAACCAGCCATTCAATTCATCGTCGGTTTGATAATTGGAGCCGGGGCTGACCTCGCCATCGAAATAATCCTTGAGTGCCGGTTGGACAAAAATTTCGCGCGTCAATTTTATCGCCTTGCGGAACACTTGCCAATCGTAATCTTGCGACATGTAATTAAACAAAATTTTTGGCGGTGCAGACGGGTCGCCCGAGCGCAAGGTGATTTCGCCGCGCGATGGCGACAACATCGGGCCGACATGCACCTGGAAGCCATCACCCGGGAAGGCCGCCTTGCCATCGTATCTTATCGCCGCCGGTAAAAAATGATATTGAATATCGGGGTATGGCACACCCTTGTCCGAGCGGATAAAGCCACAGGATTCAAAATGGTTGGTCGTGCCCAGGCCGCTTTTTAAAAACAACCATTCGGCGCCGATAATGCCCTTCGATAACAGGCCAATTTTACGATTGATGGTGATGGGTTTTTTGCATTGCGCCTGCAAATAAATTTCCAAATGGTCTTGCAAATTTTTTCCCACCCCCGGGCGGTCGACCACGACATTAATGCCCAATGGCCGCAGTTCCTTCGCCGGCCCGACCCCCGATTGTAATAAAATTTTTGGCGAATTGATGGAACCAGCGGCCAATATAACCTCGCGGTCGGCCTTGATAATTTCTATCTTGCCACGGCTCATAACCTCGACGCCGATGGCCTTGGTGCCGTCAAAAATAATTCGGCGCACAAAACATTTCAACAGGCGGCAATTTTTTCGTTTCAGCGCGGGTTTTAAATAGGCGGTCGCCGATGACCACCGCTTGCCGCCCTTAACCGTCATTTCCATCGCGCCAAAACCCTCCTGTTGGTAGCCATTGTAATCGTCGGTGGTTTGATAACCGGCCTCGGCCGCGGCGGCAATGAAGGCGCGATAGAGCGGGTTTTTTAAACGACCATATTGCACATGCAACGGCCCATGCCGCCCGCGATAGGCATCATCGCCGTCCTTGGTTTCTTCCATCCGCTTGAAATAGGGCAAGACATCGGCATAACCCCAGCCATCGGCCCCGGCCTCTTTCCATCCCTCGTAATCCATTGGGTTGCCGCGCACAAACACCATGCCGTTGATGGACGACGACCCACCAATCACCTTGCCACGCGGTGTTACCAATTGCCGCCCGCCCAAAAATGGCTCGGCCTCGGTTTTATAACCCCAATCATATTTCGGCATGTTCATGGGATAGGATAAAGCCGATGGCATTTGGATAAGCACGCTCTTATCACCGCCGCCATATTCCAACACCAACACGCTGTAATGCCCATCCTCCGACAGGCGGTGGGCCATGGCCGAGCCACTGCTCCCCGAGCCAATAATAACAAAATCGGCCGAGGTAACGGCCGCACTGATGGACATGTTTTATTTATAGATGATGATGGGCGGGCTTGCAACTGCTAGAAATCTAAGGGAGAAAAAATTTTTTTAATACTTATGCTGATGGCAAGCGGCGATTCGTTTTACCCCTAACCCCACCATTGTCGCCCCCCTTGTAACTCATTGTAACCACATTGTCGCCACATTGTGCCCACCCCTGCAACCCTAAGCCCGTCAACAGCGGCACCAAGTAAAAAGAAGAATTTATGCAAGAATGAGTTTCATGCGCATGGCCAACGCGAACAAGCATTGCCGCAATTAAAAACACCAACAAAAAAAGGAGAAAGTGTCCAACTAGGTGGGGACAACACCTAGTTGGACGAATCATCTTAGCAAATTATTTCATTATTACAAATACTGCTTAAAGCCATTTTTTAAAAAAAGCTAAAAAGTTGGGGATAAAATCGTAACATAACCACGTTAATAGTTTTAATATCTATCTATCGTTTACTTGTATTGATAAAATAATACTTTTATTAGAATGTATTCATACATAAATTTATTCTTTTCAAAAATTATCGATTTATTATTTACTAGCTGTCACAGTTACAGACAAGTATTTAAGTCGATTCTTAAGCCGCGTTTTTCAAATTATCCGAAAACAGAATTTCCAATTCCTTCATAATCGTGCCGGCCAATTGGTCGGCATCGGTGATGGTCACCGCGCGGTTGTAATAACGGGTTACATCGTGGCCAATACCAATCGCCAACAATTCAACATCGGCGCGGGTTTGCAAATAATCTATCACATCGCGCAGGTGCCGTTCCAAATAATTCCCCTCGTTCACCGACAGGGTCGAATCATCCACCGGCGCACCGTCGGATATAACCAACAACACGCGTCGCTCCTCGCTCCTTTTGCGCAAGCGGTTATATGCCCACATCAATGCCTCGCCGTCGATGTTTTCCTTCAACAAACCATCTTTCAGCATCAGCGATATTTTACGCCGCGCCAAGCGATAGGGCTCATCGGCCGATTTGTAAACAATATGGCGCAGGTCATTTAACCGCCCGGGTTTTTCGGCGCGGCCGTCGCGCAACCATTTTTCACGCGCTTCGCCGCCCTTCCACCGCTTGGTGGTGAAGCCCAAAATTTCGACCTTGATTTGGCAACGTTCCAGGGTGCGGGTTAAAATATCGGTGCTGATGGCGGCGATTGAAATCGGCCGACCGCGCATCGACCCCGAATTGTCAATCAGTAAGCTGACTATCGTGTCTTTAAATTTTGTTTCCTTTTCAATTTTAAATGCCAAAGCCTGCAATGGGTCGGTGACAATCCGCGTCAGGCGACTGCTATCCAACTGCCCCTCTTCGCAATCGAAATCCCAAGCGCGCAATTGTTGCGCCATCAACCGCCGTTGCAACCGATTGGCCAGCTTGCCAATAATCGGCACCAGGTGGCTCATCTGTTCATCCAATTGCACGCGCAATTTTTCAATCTCCTCCGCGCTATCGCTTAATTTATCGGCGGTTATAACCTCGTCATATTCGGTGGTGAAGATTTTATAAAATGGTTCGCGCGGCACGTTGCTTAAATCATGCTCGGGGAAATATTCTTCCTCCTCCTCATTTTTTAACGCCAAGCTATCCAGGCCGCCCTCGCCCAAATCATTCTCGTCCATTTCTTCGCCGCCCATTTCGTCGGTCAATTCATCGCCCGATTGGTCGTTTTGTTGGCTGTCCTCGCTGTTGTTATCTTGGTTGCCGTCTTGGCTGTTTTGATTTTCGGGCAAATCCATCGGTGGATTTTCATCCTCTTCCTCCTTGCCGTTTTTTTCCTCCATGTCATCATGGTCTTTGCCTTGATAGAGAAGCTCCTTCAAAAATTGGAGGGAGGCACGCGAAAATTCGCGCTGGCTACGTTTTTTACTTGCCAGGTTTTTCATCGCCGTGCCCATTTTTTGTTCCAATTGCGGCAACCAATATTGGTAAAGCGCGGCGGCGCAGGGCGGCACCTCGGCCATGCCAAATTCTTTTCGCGCGTAAAGATTCACCGCCCAAATATAAGCCTCTTGTTCATCCATCTTCAAATCGCTCACGCCCTGCTTCAACCACATTTTTTCATAATCGGCATTCAGGTTTTGTTGCACGCCCATTAAATACTCCGCGCCGAGGGCGACATAACGCGCATCCTCCAACGCATCGAACAATTCGGCGGCCTGCTCGCCATTGGGCATCAACCGCGCGTGGAGTTTTTTATTATGATAACGTTGTTCAAGCGCAAGGTAATCGGCCGCACCACGTTGCGCCGCCAGTTGCTCGGGCGTGCTGGCCAAGGGGGGCGAGGCCAAAATAACATTGTCGCCGTCGACCTGGTTGCCGCCGGTTTGAAAATGCGCCTTCATCCGCGGGTTTTTTGACAGGGCGCGATACCCCGCCGCGACGCGGCGTTTTAAAAGTTCATTTGGTTTTTCGCCATGATTCTTCATTGGTTTTTTGTTTTTTTTATTTGCGGGTGATTCGCTTTATTTTTTAAAATTGTTGTTCGATGATAGGCCTTATAATCTTGGCGAGCAATGGAATTTAATGTTGGTCGTGGTTATTCCATACAACAATATCCCCCCAACATCGGTGCCTGGCCCTTACGCCTGCGCCGCCGGCAAGATGGCGGTTTTCATATCGATGCCAAATGCCTTTTGAAAATATTCGGCAACTATCGGTCGCTCGGTCTCATCACACCGATTTAAAAAACTCAGGCGGAAGCTCAAGGCGACATCGTTAAACAGCAGGGCATTTTCCGCCCAGGAAATAACCGAACGCGGACTCATGACGGTGGAAATATCGCCGGCGATAAATCCGGTGCGGGTGAATTCCGCGACCTTGACCATGGCGGCAATTTGCGCCCGACCCTTGTCATTGTTCAACCCCTGCACCTTGGCGGCAATAATCGCCCGTTCTTTTTCGGCCGGCAAATAATTCAGCACGGTTAAAATCGACCAACGATCCATCTGCCCCTGGTTAATCGGGTTGGTGCCGTGATAAAGGCCGGACGAATCGCCAAGCCCAATGGTGTTGGCCGTGGCAAACAAACGGAAAAATGGGTGCGGGCGAATAACCTTCGACTGGTCGAGCAGAGTCAATTTGCCCCCCTGCTCCAACACCCGTTGAATAACAAACATCACATCGGGGCGGCCAGCGTCATATTCGTCGAAACATAGAGCCACCGGACTTTGCAATGCCCAGGGCAAAATCCCCAGGCGAAATTCGGTTACTTGCTTACCATCCTTGATAACAATCGCATCGCGACCGATAAGGTCCATGCGGCTGATGTGCGAATCCAAATTGACGCGCACGCATGGCCAATTTAACCGCGCCGCCACTTGCTCGATATGGGTCGATTTGCCGGTGCCGTGATAACCCTGCACCATGACACGGCGGTTGTAAGCAAATCCCGCCAAAATGGCCAGGGTGGTGTCGTGGTCGAAAATATAGGCCTCGTCGATATCGGGCACGTAATCGGAGCCCTTGGAAAAGGCCGGCACTTGCCAATCGCTGTCGATACCAAAAACTTGCTTGACCGAAACCTTAATATCCGGCGCGTTAAGCGGCGACGCCGCGTGGTTAAAATCAACCGAGGTTACAGAACCCTTATCGGCGTTGTTGGCGGCGGTGGCGTTAGCAGAATTTGACATGAATTATTTAGAATGAGCTGGAAGGTAAAAAAATAAAATGTTCACTAATCTTTAGCAGACAACCACCAACCCCGCAAGCACCGATTGCAAATAATCGGCATGAGGTTATTATTTTCTTAAGGCAAAGAAATTTTTTAATTCTTGATAGGCCGCGTTGATTTTTTGAAACTCCTTGGTTTTTTGCGCAATGATTTTTTTGGAATCGGTTTTGGCCTTATCGGGGTGCAATGTCATGGCGGCACGACGATAACTTTCCTTAACCATCGCCAGGCTGACCGGGTTTTGCAATTCCAACACCAGCAACGCCGCCGCCGCCGAACCAGTTACCACCACCGCGTCGGGGTCGCGAACATTATTTTTTTTCGGCGCACCGCCCACCGCCGGTTCATCGGTTTTGATAATATGATAAAGCAATTGCAATGGGTCGTCCAACACCACATTGGCCTGCGGCCGATGCAATCCATCCTTCATCGCAAAGGTTGGCCGCCGCCAGGTCAAATCGGCCAATTGGTCATCGACAATTTGCGCCGATGTCATGCCGTGATACCAATCCCATTGTTGATTATAAACCACGATATGTTGTTTGCAAAACCACAAATATGGTTTGGGCCGCAATTTGGATTGCGGCGCCGGGTGCACCCCCGCCGCGGTGCAACCCGCGTGGTGGCACGACCGGTCGGGCATTTTGCCCTCGGCATTATTGCCCGCATCGCTTTGATGGTTCGACCGGGTATTAAATTGGCTCGGCAAGGAATGATTAAAATGAATATTCATAATGGGATGGTTTTATGTTATAACCCTATAATATAAAAATTTCATGGCCAACACCAGCTCAAAAAATTCAACCCACAATATGGTCGATATTATCCGCGCCACCATCAGCAATGGCATGGCGGTGCGCGACCCATTGCGCGACATAATAGTTGTCAACGATTCGGCGCGCCATGCCGGCCACGCCGGCGTAAGGGAGTCCAGCCAAGCGGGCGACACAACCCACAGCGGGCAAACCCATTTTATCGTAACCATTATCAGCGATGATTTTATCGGCCTAAGCAGAATCGACCGGCAACGCAAAATTTATAACCTGCTGGCGGTATATATGCCAAAACCGATTCACGCCCTGAATCTTTCCTGCTTAACAATTGCTGAGGCCGCCACGCGGCAACCAGCTTAAATTTTTTTTATCTTGCAATTAATTTTTGCAACCAACGAAACCAATATTTTTTATGCAACTTGGTGGCGATGATTGGTGTGTCATTGTATAAATCTTTGTCTGTTTCATTGGGCAAAATTTCCGTCCCGATTTGCTTGCGCAGGATAGAAAAAATCGATTGGTCGTGGCGGTGTTCGCAAAACCCCGCATCGTTTTTACTGCGCGACGGGCTGTCGTCTATCAAATGGTAATCGCTTTCGGCGATGCGTCGCCATTCGCGCACCACGGCCATGCTTGCGGCGCATTTTTTTAACAACCACACGCCGCCCAATAATTGCCCGCTGTTTTTTATTTTGTCGTCAGCCTTGAGGGCGAGCAATAAATCATTCTTCGTCCAATGTTTTTCCAATTGTTTTATTTGAAAGGATAATATGCCGCTTTTCGATTTTTTTACGATATCGATATAATCGGCCATGCGTTTTTTTGCCGCCGCGCCGGCGTTGATGGTGCAACCGGCGTCGGCAAAAACCACCATATCGCCATCATCAATTTTTGCCAATGTTTGCAACACCAATTGCGGCCGCCACAACCAATAACCAAAACCACGCGGGTGCGATAAAATAAATTCTTGGTGCTTTGCCCAAAATTTTTTATCAAGGTCATTTTCCGAAAATCCCAGCACCCTATCAAAATAACCCGATGCTGTTGCCTCGGCAACAATGCGGTCAACCGAAAACCTTGGCGGATGAAGCAATGACCCAGTTTTATTGGCAAAGGTGATGAAATATATCTTCATCAAGAATCAATCAGCGATATAATCGATGATAATTATTTAATTTTGTATTCTTTGAAGGCAACGTGCTTTCTGACCACCGGGTCGTATTTTTTAAATTCCAATTTTTCGGTGGTTTGCCGCGGGTTTTTCGTGGTCACATAATAGAAACCGGTGTCAGCCGTGCTGACCAATTTAACGCGGATGGTTGCTGGTTTTGCCATCCCCGAACGCTAAGCCAAATTTCGCGCTTTGTCAAGAGGGTATTACCGCCCTACCCACAGAAATAATTCACGCCGCTTGGCAAAGATTGACAAGCCGGGACAACCATTGACAACCATTGACAACCATTGACGACCATTGACGACCATTGACAAGCGCGGTGTGTCAGCCTAACGATGATGACCATGGATAATATGTTGGAAATAATATTGGGTGCGTCGCTTATGGCCAGCCAAGCCATCATGGCCGAATATCAAAAAGCCACCACCACCATCACCACCAAACCCGACAACAGCCCGGTCACGCCGGCCGACATGGCATCACACGAAATTTTTAAAACCATATTAACGCAATATTACCCGGGGATACCATTGGTGAGCGAGGAAGATTTTGATGCCGACAAGTTCCCGCCGGCGGATAATTATTTCTTGCTCGACCCGTTGGACGGCACCAAAGAATTCATTAAAAAAAGCGGCGAATTTTCCATCAGCCTTGCCCTTATCGAACATGGCCGCCCAACCTTTGGCGCGATTTGGCAACCAACCATCAACAGCGGTTACCTGGGGGGCAAGCCTGGCGTTTATTTTTATGATGGCGCGGGTGACATGGCCGCGCCGCTTTCCGACCCGGCAAAAAAATTACAAAAAATAAGCCAACCAAAAAAATTACCCGATGTCGCGATTGTTGTATCGCCCAGCGACCCCTACCCCGAGCGTTTTGAAAAAATCCTTGGCAAAAAAATTACACGCGTCGCCCGCCGTGGCAGTGCGTTAAAATTCTTCGCCCTGCTCGACGGCACCGCCAATTATTACCCGCGCACCGCGCCAAGTTATGAATGGGATATTGCCGCCGGCCACGCCCTTATCGCGCCATTTGGCGGTACACTCCTTCCCATCGACAAAAACCCTGCGCCCCTCGACGGCGCGACCATGACCATGGCATATGGCAAGGTTGGCGCGAAAAACAGCCATTTCATTTGCGCCATCTAACAAAAAAAACCGCGCGCTATATTATTGCAAGTAATTGATTATTATGAATAAAATAGAATGGAAAATCAGCGAATCGCCGGTTGATTATAACGATGCCATGGCGGCGATGAACCAACGGGTGGACGCCATAAAAAACGGCACGGCGGGTGATTTGATTTGGTGCTTGGAACATCCATCGACCTACACCATCGGCACTGGGTTGCCCGTCGCCGACACCGCCCCCGCCGAGAATTTAAAAATTGAAACCGCCACAACAACCAACAACGCCGCCACCACCCCCACCACCATCATTGCCACCGGTCGCGGCGGGCAAACAACCTGGCACGGCCCGGGGCAACGGGTTTGTTATGTGATTATGGATATCACGGCGCGCGGTTTGCACGCCCATGATTACGTCCAGCGTTTGTTAAAATGGGTGCAGGGCGCGCTAAAAATTATTGGCATCGAAACATTCCTACCCGACGACAAAGACAAAATTGGGCTGTGGGTGCCAACAGCGCCCAACCAAAACAACTGGGTTGCGGAGCAACCCACCCCGCAACAAATCATCGCCAATAAAATCTGCGCGATTGGCGTGCGGCTGTCGCCATCGCGCGTTAATAACCATGCCAAGTTGGTCGCCAGCCACGGGGTGGCTGTTAATATCTGTCCTGATTTGCGCGCCTTTGACAGAATTATCCCTTGCGGAATTTCTGACTCGCGCTATGGTGTGACGTCGGTTCGGGCGTTGCATAACCCGGCCACCATGGCCGATGTCGACAAGGCATTAAAAATGGCGTGGGACAAAATATGGTAAGAAAATTGCAAGAGGCACTGCAACAACAAAAATTGCAATATATTATTGCAATAACGTATAAAACAACAAAAAATTTTAACTTTTGATTTGAAAACCCTGTAAAAAATAGCTAGTAGTCATTGCAAATGTTCTTGGAAAAGTTATCAAATATGTTTTTTACCGACGTCGCCATCGACCTCGGCACCGCCAACACGCTTATTTATATCCGTGGCAAGGGGATTGTCCTAAACGAACCATCTATCGTCACGGTGCGCGACATTCGCGGCCGTAAAGTGGTCGAGGCGGTCGGCGAGGAAGCCAAAAGAATGCAGGGCAAAACGCCCGAAGACGTCGTCACCATTCGCCCGTTGCGCGATGGTGTGGTTGCCGATTTTGAAGTCGCCGAGGCGATGATAAAATATTTCATGAAAAAGGTGGTGCCAACCCATTTTTTAAAAAGCCCACTTATCGTCGTCAGCGTGCCATCGGGCGCGACACCGGTCGAACGGCGCGCTATTCAAGAATCGGTCGAATCGGCCGGCGCAAGACGTGTTTACCTGATTGAGGAACCAATGGCCGCCGCCATCGGCGCGGATTTGCCGGTTAATGACCCCAGCGGTTTGATGATTGTCGACATCGGCGGTGGCACGACCGAGGTTGCGGTGATTTCCCTGGGCGGTTTGGTTTATGCCGCGTCGTTGCGGGTGGCGGGTGACCGCATGAACGAGGCGATTATCGATTACGTGCGGCGCAAAATGCGCATGGTAATTGGCGAGGCGACCGCCGAAATTATCAAACACAACATCGGCACGGCATGGCATGCGAAGAAAGAACCGATTCAAAGCATGAAAATTAAGGGCCGCAAAGTTGACGAGGGTCGCCTATTGGAGGAAGAAATCGACGAAAACCAAGTGGCCGATGCCCTGCAGGAGCCATTGCGGCAAATTGCCGAGGCGATAAAAAAAGCCATGGAGGCCACCCCGCCCGAATTAGCCGCCGATTTGGTCGATCGCGGTATTATGCTAACCGGCGGTGGCGCGTTATTGCGTAACATCGCCCGTTATATCAGCGCGGAATCGGGCCTGTCGGTGCTGATTTCTGAAAATCCATTGGAATGCGTGGTGCGTGGCGCGGGTAAGGCGCTTGAGGATTTTGAAAAATACCGCGCCGTGCTTATCTAAAGTTGTTTATATTTTTAATCGATGTGCGGGCGCGCAACATAATTACAACGCCTAAAAACCATCGCTTTTAGCCACCAACAATAGCCTAAAGCCACGGTCGGCAAAGGCTTATCTGGCCCGTTCTGGTCTATTTTTTGCAAAATTATCACCGGGTTTGTCCCGCCAATGCTATTATAAATAATTGGATAATTTTTTTTTACAATCATTTATCAAGTATTTGCAATTATTTAGTAGAAAAAAACAAAAATAATATTGACAAATACTCTTAAACATAGTATAAACCAAGTATTCGCATGAAAAAGTAATTTTTTATTGTGAATAAAAAAACAAAGGGACAAAAAATGGGGACAATATCCATTCAATCGCTCCTACGTGCTGGTTATACCGGTCGTATTATACCCGAAACGCCAATATTATTGGCGTGGTGCGGGTGCTGTGGCCTATCGGGCCATGGCTCCGGTTGAATCATTGTTTTCACTTACGTCCTGACATCGGTATTTGTTACCGCCATCACCTAAAAACCGCAAACCATTGCGGCGATGGTCGGCCAGCAAAACAACAATATTAAATCTTTAGGGGGACACTAAGATGAAAAAAATTACAAAAATCAAAAACCCACGCATGGCCTATCTCATGCTGGGGACTTCGCTCAGCGTCATGGCGGCCTTCACCCCATGGGCTGTAAATGCGCAACAATTAATTCTGTCGGCCGGCATGATGCAGGGCCAAGAGGGCACGACCCAAACCTATAACCTGACCAAACAGAATGGCAAATACCTGGCCGATGTTAAGGCCGCCATTCTCGCCTGGCTGAACCATGTATTAAATGGTGATTTTGAAAAAAAATATGGTGATAAAGCAAATTATCCTGACAATGTTAATGTCAAGGTTGCTACGACCAAATTGCCAAATGGTAAGGAATCGTTAAAAGTTGTGTCGGTTACAACCGATAAGCCCGCGCCAGCGGTGCAACCAATGCGCTCTGCTGGTGCGCCAGCGGTGCAAACAATGCGCCCTGGTGCGCAACCAACGCAAATTAGCAAATCGGCCACCCCAACCAGCTTCATCAATAGTAATGCGAGCAACGCCACCGCCGCCGACCGCGCTGAAAAAACCACTGAAGCGAGACGTGCCGCCGCCGAAAAAGCGGCTGATGCAAGGCAAGCCGCGGCAGACGCCGCCGACGACGCACGCCAAGCCGCCGCTGAACGCGCCGCCAATAAAAATATCAAGCCAAACACCAACATGTTGGCCGATAAAATTGATGGCAAATTATTGTTAAAAGCCGACTTGGGCTATGTTTACAATTTTGCCAGTGCCGTCACCGCGCCAAATGGCGTCACGGCCAGCAAATCAAATGGCTCGTCTGGCTTTGGCTATGGCTTGTCGTTGGGTTACACCAGCCGCCTTGGCTGGGGCCTGGCGGCCGATTATTTGGGGCTTAATCATAGTTGGCAAAGCACCATCGGTAACAACCCATATAACTT
This sequence comes from Hydrotalea sp., assembly GCA_030054115.1. Classification (NCBI taxonomy): domain Bacteria; kingdom Pseudomonadati; phylum Bacteroidota; class Chitinophagia; order Chitinophagales; family Chitinophagaceae; genus Hydrotalea; species Hydrotalea sp. The sequence continues at coordinate 10,124 of JASGCL010000020.1, read as the reverse complement.
TAGCTCACCATACCATGTTATTACCCTGACCCCGTCCTATCGTTTGACGCTTGATAAAGCCAAAAATTGGGGCCTGCGTTTTGGGCTTGGCGTCGGGGTTAGTGTCTCTGACCTCAGTTGGAAAGCGGCCGGCGTGTCGGGCGGTATCAGTGCCAGCAATGGCGCCGCCGCCAGCAATGGTGGCAATGCGACCAGCAATGGTGGTAATGCCCCGGTTCGGGTTGCCAACGGCGCGGCCTTTAATTGGACCAGCCCGGCGGGCACTGGTGCCTCAGCGGTTGCCCTTAAAGACACCAACGCCAAAACGACAATCAATTGCTTCGGGCAAGAAGTATATGACAGCCTTGGCGACAGTGCCGGGGCCCATGCCAGCCAATGTAAGGACAATATATTTGCTACCCCGGTAACATATAATAATTTGTCAACTCTTAAGGGTGGTTGGGCGTCACTTGATGGCTCTCTTGCCAATCAATTGGAACAGATGCAAGCTAACGGTTGGTCTCCAACCTATAAGAGCGGCTCAGGGAAGATTGCTCAAGCCCTTTGGGTATGGCTGCTGAATGATGCGAATAACGACATCTATCTCGGCCATGGCAAAACTAATACCGTTATCCTTGTAGAAGATTTGATCCGCCAAGCTGGCGATCAATTTCAAACATTGACCAGTAACAACGTTATGTTTCAGTCAATGTGGGCTTCAATGCTTGGTAATACCAAGGATATCCAGCAATTGTCTAAATTCATTAACGCCGCTGGTTCAAAACTTACTCTATACGGCGGCTCGACGACGATTGTTCCCTACAGCGTCTACAGCCAACTTTCAGCGGCCGACCAAGTCTTCTTGAAAAACTTGCAAGCCAAGGTTGGGTCAGCCAACCTGGCCTTTGGCCAGGCTACACCGACCGATTGGTTAAATTGGTCGAGCGCTAACGTGTCGAGCGACCCGGCCGGTGGCAATGCCCTTGTCCCCTTGACGCAGGCGACCTTGAATGCGAGCCTTAGCCAATCGGCTGCGACTAGCTTAACCTTCCTGACGCAATTGCTCAATGTCTTGAAATTCAACGGCACCGGCATTGCGGTCAGCGGCGCACCAGCTACTATCCCGTATAATGTTTATACGCTATTGTCGGCCGCGCAACAAACCGATTTGGCCAACGCCATCAATGGCACGGCCACGACCAACACGCTGAATGGCAAATTGGCCGGCGCGGTTACATTGGGTGCGGTGCCAACCAACCAATGGACAAACCCCGCGTTTGTCAGCGCACCGGTTACGGTGGGCGGCATTGCGGCTAGCTATCAACATGTGGCGAACCTTAACCCCTATGTCGGGACGGTGGATAGTTTAATCTCCCTGCTCGGTCAATTGGTGGCGATTAATCACGGTGCCGATATTATCGACAACGCGACGGTTATTCCATACAACACCTACACCGCAACGGTCGGTTCGGGGGCAAACCCCAATGCCAATGCCTTGGCATCGCAAAACGCGACCATCAAGAGCAAATTAACCTCCCTCTTAACGGGTGGTAAATTATCTTATGGTGTCGTGCCGGCCAGCCAATGGTTGAACGGCAATATCATCACCTCGGCCGTTTCGGCCCCGGTGAATGGCGCCACCGTCGGCTATGAAAAGGCCTCGGCCAATGCTTGGGTTAGCCAAATCGTGTCGGGCACGTCGGTGGACGCAACCAAGTTCACCAACTTCCTGAACCAATTGGCTATCGCGACATCGAGCACGCCAACCATCAGTGCGATTAGAAGTGTCTTGACCGACCCACGTACAGCGGGCGGCAATGTCATTGAAATCCCATATAGCATCCATTCGGCGATTGCGGCCAACAGCACGCAAGCCGCGGTGTTGGATGCCTTGGTTGCGTCGGGCCTGGCTGTGAAAGTCGCCAAGGGTGCGAATGCCAACGCCGTCCTTCTGCCACAATCGGATAGCCCCACCAGCGAAACCAACAATAACAATCGCGTTGGCGCCATTTTGGCACCACAGATGGCGGTGGAATACGACAATGGTCTCATCCATGCTGATGTAAGCTTGAAATACATCCATCAGCTTAACAATGTTACCTACGCCGATGGCGTCACCACAAAAGCTGGCCCAGTCGCCATCTTCCTCGGTGCTGGCTTCGGGGTTAACTTCTAAACCAAAGGCAACGAACAGGGCAACAAAAGCCATTTCTTGTCTTTATAATTATGTCACAATCCGGATGGCAGTGTTGGTAATCAAACGATATCAACACTGCCATCCATGATTGAGATTCGGGTAACAGCCAAAAATTATCAACATAAAAAAGAAAAAAAAGGTAAAAAAGATTTGACGCACAGGGAGAATCTAGCTACTTTTACACCATGATAAAGCAACAGCGATGTTGTTTTATTACTATCTACTATTTTTCAGAAAGGGACAATTATGAAAAATATCAAATTAATTTATAATATACTTTATAAATTAATCCTTAGCCCGTTTATCGAAATCGCCGCCCTCAGCGTGGCCATATTCGATGTTATTTTCTCCAACGAAAAATCTATCATTTTGCGTGGGCTTATAACGCCGCTACGATTCTTATCGCCATTGGGCTTATTTCTTATCAATGTTTTTAAAAAAATAACATCGAGTTTTTTTTCCTAACGTTTTTTAGAAGAGATAAAAAAACTAGGGACAAGGGGGCGGTTGGCAACAACCGCCCCTTTTTTATTTCAACAGGGTGAAATTAAAAACGCGCGTTTTTTAAACCGCTGTGCGGCGCGGAATATGTTGCGCCAGGGCAACCACCAATTCCTTCAAATGGTGGCGGGTTTTTGACGATATCACCAACACCGGTTGCTTAATTTTCTTTGCCAATTGCTGTTGAATTTTTTTGGCGGTGGCGTCATCGACCGTGTCGCCGCGCGACAACAACACCATTTCGGGCTTTTCAAACATTGCCGGGCTGTAAGATTTTATTTCTTGCCTAATCATTTTATAATTTTTTAATGGGTCGTTGCCATCGATAGCCACCAGGTGAAGCAACAATTTGCACCGTTCGGCATGGGCCAGGAATCTTGTCCCCAACCCCACCCCGTCGGACGCACCCTCAATCAGCCCGGGCAAATCGGCAATCACAAAATTCAAATCACCCAGATTCCATTCCTTGCCATGCACCACGCCCAGGGCGGGAATCAAGGTGGTGAATGGATAATCGGCAATTTTTGGCCGCGCCGCCGACAACACCGACAACAGGGTCGATTTCCCGGCATTGGGCATACCGACCAGCCCAACATCGGCGATGATTTTTAATTTTAACCATACCCACAATTCCTGGCCCGCCACGCCGCGTGTAAATTGGCGCGGCGCGCGGTTGGTCGATGATTTAAAATGCAGGTTGCCCAAGCCGCCCTTGCCGCCCTTGGCGACCTGAAACACCATGTCTTTTGTATTAAGGTCGCAGAGCAAGGTTTCTTTGTCCTCGGCGTAAACCTCGGTGCCTATCGGCACGAACAGGGTGATGTCGTCGGCGGCGCGGCCATATTTATCACGCCCCATGCCATTTTGCCCCTTTTTCGCTTTAAAATGTTGTTGGTAACGATAATCGATAAGGGTATTTAGGTTCTCGACCGCCTTGATAAAGACCGAGCCACCGCGCCCGCCGTCACCACCCGATGGCCCACCGAATTCGATAAATTTTTCGCGGCGAAAGGCCGCCACCCCGTCGCCGCCATCGCCGGCCTTGATATAGATTTTTGCTTCGTCGAGGAATTTCATACCCAGCCATTACCACAAAAAATAAGTTTTTTATATGGCCACCGCATGCCACCGCGCAAGATTTATAAATCTTTATGATAAAAAAACCAAATTTTCGCTTGACATTAGGGGGAATAAATTTTAAAGGGCGGGCGAAATGTTGACGAATAATATATCCCGACTCATTATCGCACGCAAACGTGGCGAATCGGTTACAATAATTGGGCAAGATAAATCACAATAAATAGCGTCAACATGCTATAACGACAAAAACATAATTCAAATAACAACGAAAAACCTTCCACCGCAACCTCTAACTCAACCCTACAAGGATAATCCTAATAATTTACGAAAGGTAAAAATATGGATATTATACTTCTCACGACCATTGTGTTGATTGGCATTGCCCTGGCATTTGACTTCACCAATGGTTTTCATGACGCCGCCAATTCGGTTTCGACCATTATCGGCACGGGGACGCTAAAACCGAGAACGGCTATCTTGCTTGCGGCCTTCTTTAACTTTATCGGCCTGTTCGTGTTTCAATTGCATGTCGCGGCGACCATCGGCAAGGGCATGGTCACCCCATCGGTGGTTGATTTTGCGGTCATCGGCGGGGCGTTGGCAGGGGCCATAGCCTGGAACATGATAACCTGGTGGTATGGTTTACCATCATCGTCCAGCCATGCGTTGATTGGCGGTGTGGTTGGCGCGGCCATTATGAAGGGCGGCCTGTCGGTTGTGTTGTTGAGCGGCTTAAGCAAAATTGCCCTGTTCATCATCATCAGCCCGATGATTGGTTTTATCTTGGCGGCATTAATATCGTTCGCCCTGCAATACCTATTGCCAAAGGTTAAAGACAATGCCAAGGCCTATCGTATTGGCCAGATTCTTAGCTCCAGCCTTTACAGCATTGGCCACGGCACAAACGATGCGCAAAAAACCGCCGGGGTAATTTTCCTTATCCTCATATCAGGCGGCTATATGCAAGCGGCCGACGGCATCCCCTATTGGGTGGCGATGGTTAGTTTTCTGGTCATAGCACTTGGCACCCTGGCTGGCGGCTGGCGTATCATCAATACCCTGGCCTATAAAATCACCGACTTAAAACCGCGCGGTGGTTTTTCAGCCGAATTTGGTGGGTCGATTATGCTGTTCACCAGTTCCAGCCTGGGTATACCGGTGTCGACCACGCACATCATCACTGGGGCCATCGTGGGCGTTGGCTCTATCGAAAAAAATGCCAAAATAAATTGGTCGATTGTCAAAACCATCCTTATATGTTGGTGCTTAACCATTCCGTCCGCTGGGGCAATGGGCGCGTTGTTTTACCTCGCGCTACGTTACCTCGGGCTGGACAGCGTTGGTAAATAATGCAAGAATGATAGTATTATAAGCGAGGGAGAGGGCGGCAAGCTATGGCGAGAGAAAATCAAACCCATAGCTTGTCGCCTTCCCAGCTTATCGATGGCCGAATTAAAGAATTGGGCGATTGGCGCGGCGATATGTTGGCGCGGATTCGCGCGGTTATAAAACAAACCGTGCCAACAATAACCGAGGAATGGAAATGGCGCGGCGTGCCGGTGTGGGAACATAATGGTATTGTTTGCACCGGCGAAACATATAAAAACATTGTGAAGGTAACCTTCGCCAAGGGTGCGGCGTTGCAAGACGCCCTGCCCGCGCCGGCAAGGATTTTTAATTCCAGCCTAGACGGCAATATGCGCCGCGCGATCGATTTGCACGACGGGGATAAATTGGACGAATCTTCCTTCGCCGAACTTATCCGCGCCGCGGCGGCAATGAACGACGCCAAGAAAAATAAATAACCGCACGGCGTTTTGCGCCGGTTAATAGCAAAAACAATTACCCACCAGCAAAAAAGTTGTGGATTATTTGCCGCGCCCAGTTTTTTATGCCGGTTCGTTTATTGTAAAAGTAAAATAATAGAATATGTCAAAAAACATTTCCCAAATCGAATTAATGATAGCAACCGGCAACAACATAATGCCCTCTTCCATGGACTTTAAATACCCTGCTCGATGATAGATATCGCTAGTATAATAGGACATCGTATAGATAATAATTATAAACAACCCAAATAAAAAAATCATTTTTATTCGTTTTGCCCAATCGGCCTTGTTTAAAAACCAGTTGCTTATTTCAAGCGAGAAAGAAAAAATCCAAAACCCAAGGATAACAACTATCAAAAACCACAATGGTAGGAGCAATTGATTATTCCCTATAATGTGCATCGCGTAAGCATTGTCATACCTTGCGCCCCACCGGCCATACTCTCCAAAAAGAGGAGGTGGTGAATTAAAGAAAAAAAATATACAAAGAATGTTATACCAATACCACCCAACCATGGCTAAACCCGAAAAAACGATAATCGTTATCCATTTATAAAACGCCCAGCGTTTTTCTTTTCGTT
>JASGCL010000020.1:0-3857 GCA_030054115.1 Hydrotalea sp. | reverse complement strand
AAGGATTAAAATGCAAAAAGAATTACCCACCAGCGAAAAAGTTGTGGATTATTTGGTTTATCAAATGAAAAACATTAAAAACGATAAGAATTGGCAAGCGGTCGCTGCGATGTCCGTAAAAAATGAAAAAGAATTACTAAACGAGCTGCAATATTTAGAGAAAGGGCAATGGACAAATGCAATAAACCACGCTGACGTGTTAGTGGCTAACGATAAACTAATATCAAAATTGCTTTTTTTGGCAGAGGGCCCATGGAATGACAAAAAAATCCTAAAAGATAATAATACCATCACCGAACGTTATTGGTTGAAAAATCGAAATGCCGAGGGCGGGCATGACACGGTGATTGGTTTTTCATTCCCGGGCGATAGCGGCAGGGTGTTTGATTATGACATTACTGGCAATATCCTGTGGGGTTACAGAACCCGCGCGGCCGGTAAAGAAATCTATGAGGTAGGAATGAGAGGAAATGATACTGATAACACGGGGAAGCATTTGTCTGCACAAGAAAGCAAAAGCGACAATGCGGCCATTGCCTTCGGCGCGTATCTGTATAAAAAATATGGCGACAATATTACAACGGAAATTTTGCAACGGGAAATTCTTGCCGCCAGTGGGTTAAATGTGCATAATCGCGCCGAATTGCAGGAAAAATTTCACAAGGTGAAACAGGGCGATACATTTTTTGACATCGCCAAGCAAAACGGCATCAGCACCGAACAATTGGTGAAATTAAACCCGCAGATAACCAACCCCAACAAATTGCCCATCGGTGCCACTATCAACCTGCCCACCCCTGACAAAGCCATTCCCGACCCGGCAACATTAAAAAAATTAAAGGCCAGCGGCGCCATCACCCCGCGCCAGGTCGACGATATTTATAAACAAGCCTATGACTCGCCGCACCACCTTGCCCCCATGCCCGCCCAATATAGCGAAGATTCCAGCAATAATGGTGGTAAGGATTTCGCCGACACAGCAAGCGATGGGTCAAGCGACACCCCAACCGGCACAGCATTTTACGTTTGGCGCACCCGCCATGACACCCATGTGCGGCCATTGCACCGCGATTACGACGGCCATGTTTTTGCCTGGGGCGACCCACCGGCCGATGGCCACCCGGGCGACGCCAATGGTTGCCGGTGCCGCGCCGAACCATTTCACGAATCGAATGTTCTTTACCATGACACCCCCACGCCGACAAAAACTAACCTAGATTACAGCCGCCACGCCGCTCGACCATAATTATTTTTTTGCCCAAAAGTTTTTTGCCAGGAAAAATAGTGCTTGCAAAATAGGCTTGCAAAAGATAATCAGGAAATTGTAAAAGGACCGATAAGGAGAAAAATATGGCCAACGCACCCGCAAAAAATTTCGCACCATCTGGCAAACAACGCACCGCCCGCGTGGTGGTTATCGGTGGCGGGGTTAATGGTGCCTCCGCCCTCTACCATCTGGCGAAAAAAGGTTGGAAAGATATTCTGCTTATCGAACGCACCGAACTGACCGCCGGTTCAACATGGCACGCCGCCGGGTTGTTGCCATTGTTCAACATGAGCTATTCGGTCGGGCAACTTCACCAATATTCGGTTGAGCTGTATAAAAAATTAGAAAAAGAAACCGGCCAAGAGGTTGGTTTTCACCAAACCGGCAATTTGCGTTTGGCGCGGGTGCGCGACCGGTTGGACGAATATAAAAATTACCAATGCACCGCCGAAACCATCGGCGTCGAATGCCACATCATCGGGGTGGACGAAATTAAAAAACTATGGCCGCTGGCCAATATGGACGGGTTGGTTGGTGCATTGTGGCACCCGACCGACGGGCATATTGCACCGGTCGATGTTACCATGGCCATGGCCAAGGGCGCGCGGGCAATGGGCGCGACGATTGAACAAAACAAAACCGTGGTCGCCATCGAACGCACCGACGCGGCGGAATGGAAGGTTATTATCGAAACCACCAATGCCAAGGGCGACGAAAAATTAAGCAGTCGCGAAGAAATTTTGTGCGAACATATTGTTTGCGCCACCGGCAATTACGCGCGGCAAACCGCCCTGATGGTTGGGTTGCAAATTCCCGCCATTCCCGTCGAACACCAATATATTGTTTATGACGTCGACCCGGTGTTGAAAAAATACCGCGAGGCCGGCAACAAAGAATTGCCAATTTTGCGCGAACCCGATGCGCAATATTATTTCCGCGAAGAACGCAATGGTTGGATTCTGGGACCTTATGAACGCAACGCGCCGGCGCGGTTTGTCGACGGCGTTGACCCAGGTTTTGAAAAAGATTTATTCCCGGGCGACCTTGACCGGTTGTTGCCGCATATCGAGGCCGTGATGCACCGCGTGCCGTCGCTGGAGCAGGTCGGGGTGAAAAACGTCGTCAATGGCCCGATTTCATACACGCCCGATGGCAACCCGATGGTTGGGCCGGCGTTCGGCCTGCCCAATTTTTGGATATCGGAAGGCCACAGCTTCGGCATTACCGCGGCCGGCGGTGCTGGTTGGCAATTGGCCGAATGGATGGTCAATGGGCAACCATCGGTCGACATGATAGGCGTCGACCCACGGCGGTTTGGCGTGACGTCAAAAAAATTCACCAAAATTAAAAATGAAGAAGCCTACGAACATGTCTTCATCATTCATTACCCGCACGAAGAAAAACCAAAGGGCCGGCCGGCAAAAACCATGCCTTGCTATCCCGAAATGGCGGCCGCCGGCGCGGTGTGGGGGCAAAATTTTGGTTGGGAACGGCCATTGTATTTTTCAAAATCGGACGACACAAAAAAAGACGATTGGTCGTTCCGCCGGCCAAAATGGTTTTCGACCGTCGGCGACGAAGTGCGCAAAATGCGCGATGAGGTTGGGTTATTGGAACTTTCGACCTTTGCCAAATACGTGGTTGAGGGGCCGGGGGCGCGGGCTTATCTTGACAAAATGGTGGCCAATGCCATACCGAAAAACATCGGCAAGTTAAATCTTTGCCACGCCCTATACCCGACGGGTTCTATCCGCGCCGAATTCACGATATTGCGCTTGCCCAACGGCAGTTACGGCGAAAAATTTTATGTTGTCGGCCCGTCGCGCACCCACGACATCGATTGGGATTTCTTACAAAAATCGCACCCGAAAGATGGTTCGGTGTTTTTGACCGACATGACCACCACCAACGGCGTGTTTATTCTCGCCGGGCCAAAATCGCGCGAAGTGATGGCCGAATTGGCCGATGCCGATATGTCGAACGAGGCTTTCCCTTGGTTGTCGGGCCGCGATATTCCGCTGGGGTTTTGCCCCAATGTGCGGGCGTTGCGCGTGAATTTCGTCGGGTCGCTGGGGTGGGAATTGCACCACCCGATTGAATATCAATTGCACCTGTATCGCGCGATTATGGAGGCCGGCAAAAAACACAATATCGGTTTGGTCGGCATGCGGGCGATGGAATCAATGCGGTTGGAAAAAACCTATCGCCTGTTCGGCACCGATTTGAATGCTGAGAATACTATTTTGGAGGCCGACCTGGGCCGGTTCGTGCGACTTAACAAGGGGAATTTCGTCGGGCAAGAGGCGTTGGTTAAACAACAGGCGGCCGGCGTGCCACGCAAATATGTGACGATAGAAATTGACGCCACCGACGCCGATAGTTTCGGCAACGAACCGGTGTTTATTGGTAACGAGGTGGTGGGTCGCGGCACCGCCGGCGGTTACGGCCATTATGTTAAAAAATCGTTGATGTTGGGTTATGTAAAAACCGACCATGCCAAGGTTGGCACCAAATGCAAGGTGCGAATTTTGGGCGAATTGCGCGACGCGGTTATTATCGGCGAAAGCCCATATGACCCGGAAAATACTGC
>JASGCL010000019.1 GCA_030054115.1 Hydrotalea sp. | reverse complement strand
ACTGGTCAATAAACGTTCGTAACTTTTTCGACCTTGTTGGGTGTTTTAATTTGCGTAATGCCTTGGCTTCGATTTGGCGAATCCGTTCGCGGGTTACGTTAAATTGGTGGCCGACTTCCTCCAACGTGTGGTCGCGGTTCATGCCAATGCCAAACCGCATGCGCAACACCCGTTCTTCGCGCGCCGTTAACCCCGCCAAAACTTTTGTTGTCGTGTCTTTTAAATTGGCGTGAATCGAGGCCTCGAGCGGTTGGATGGCGCCCTTGTCCTCGATAAAATCGCCGAGGCGCGAATCGTCTTCGTCGCCGACCGGCGTTTCCAAACTGATGGGTTCCTTGGCGATGTTTAAAACCTTTTGCACGCGGTCCAGCGGGATGGAAAGTTTGTTTGAAATTTCCTCGGGGGTTGGTTCGCGGCTATATTCATGTTTCAATTGGCGCGAACAGCGCAAAATTTTGTTGATGGTTTCAATCATATGCACCGGAATACGAATCGTCCGCGCCTGGTCGGCTATCGACCGGGTGATGGCCTGGCGAATCCACCAGGTGGCATAGGTCGAAAATTTGTAACCACGGCGGTATTCAAATTTGTCGACCGCCTTCATCAGGCCGATGTTGCCCTCCTGCACCAAATCGAGCAATTGTAAACCACGATTGGTGTATTTTTTTGCGATTGAAATAACCAGCCTTAGGTTGGCCTCTATCATTTCATTTTTTGCCTTGTTCGAATCGCGTTCGCCCTGTTGCACGTCGTTGAATATTTTTTTAATCTGCGCCACCGGCATGTTGTTGCGAATAACCACCCGCATGATTTCTTGGCGGTATTTTTCGATGGTGGTTTTGTGGTTGGTGACAAATTCGGCCCATTGTTTTGATTTCTTTTTGACCTCGCTTAGCCATGATTTGTTTAATTCTTGGCCTTGCATCGCTTCGACAAATTCTTTTTGTGTAATACCGCAAGACAGGGCGAGGCGCACCATCGGCCCTTCGAACGACAATAATTCTTTTTGCAAACGATACAGCTCGTCTATCCATTGTTCGATTTTGCGCGGGTTGAAATAAAGCGATTTCAGCAATGTCACCAATTCGGCGTGGTATTTGTCATAGGTTTTTTTTGTCGCCGGACTGCTGGCTTCGCCATTTTCCATGTCGTCCAAAATTTTTTGCTGTTGCTGGCGCAGGCGAATGTAATTATGGGCGATTTTATCAAACACCTCCAAAATAGCGGGCTTTAACAATTGTTCCTTGTGGGTCAGGGACGCGCTATTGTCTTCTTCCTCGCCATCCAACGAAAAGGAATCGACCTCTTCGGCCTCGGCCAGGGTGGCCGGTGCGCCACCCGACCCTTGGTTCAGGCTTAGGTCAAGGTCAATAATTTCACGCAACAGCACACCCGAACCTTCCAACAATTGGTCATGGAATTTGATAATGGCCTCCATCGTTAATGGGCTTTCGCACAGCGCGGTCATCATGCGCATTTTGCCGGCCTCTATCCGCTTGGCAATGGCGATTTCGCCCTCGCGCGACAATAATTCGACCGTGCCCATGTCTTGCAAATACATGCGCACCGGGTCGCCCTCGCGCGACCGGCTGACGGTTTCTTTTTCTTCCTCGGCCTTGACGGGTGAATCTTCGCTTTCGACGACCTCGATTTTTTCTTCGGCCTTTTCTTCGCCGCCTTCTTCTTTTTCCTCTTCCTTGTCTTCGTCGTTTAACAACGTGATACCCATGTCTGACAATTCGCTCATCAAATCTTCATATTGGTCGGAACTATATTTGCCCTCGGGCAGGACTTTGTTCAATTCGTCAAAGGTGATGAAGCCGCGTTTTTTACCGCGCGCCACCAATTTTTTTACCGCATCGACGCTGATTAAATCGCCCTTTTTATCATTTTCTTTATCGCCATCTTTGGCGGCGGATTCTTGCTCCGCCGTGCCGTCGTCCTCGCGGTTGTCCAATTTATTTAAACTGGCGGCGGTGCGGTCAAGATTTTTTTGCGCGGCGTTTTTGCGTGCCGCGGCTTTATTTTCGGCATCATGGCCGTTATCGGTCGAAATTTCGTTCGGTGTTTCGTCCCATGTGACCTCGATGGTGCGTTTGCTGGTGGTTTTTACCCCATCGCGCGGTGACGCGGATTTGCTTGCCCCATTTTTTGGCATTGTGGTGGTTGATTTTTTCACGGGGGAGGTTTTTTTCGTCATGCAATGGGTAAAAAATGGGTAAGAATTTGTATTTTTTAATGGTCGGTCTTTAGCGAGCGTAGATGCAAAGACTGTTCCGTTCGTTGAATTTCGTCTTGAAAGCTGTTTATTTTTTTGTCGTTGGGGTTGTTGCTGGCCTGTTCATCGAGGGTTTGTTGTTGAAAATCTTTTTGTAATTTATCAATGATTTCTAATTGGATTAATTCATTCATCAAATTGCTGGCGTCGCCTTCATGCCCGCGAAAAATTTCCGCGTAAAACACGGCCAAATTTTTATCAAAAACCTCATGCCATAGCGAATCGCTGTTATCAGTGGCAAACGCACCTTTTAACAGGTTTTGCCATTGATTAAGCGCGTCCCGTGGATTCTGTTCTTGATAATTTGGTCTGCGTTCTGTGGGCAACGTCCCTAGTATGATATGTAGTTTTTTCAAGTAATTGTCAAGATGCTTGTTGGTAAGTTTTGCATTATTTTTACTATTTTCATCGCTCAGCCGTTGGTAAAAGGCGGTTTCGAGGCCTTTTTCTTGCCATTCGTTATAAAGATGCGGGTAAAGGGTGATGAGGGCGAGAATCGCGCGCGGTTGTAACCCGGCAATGTAATCAAGGCGCGCGATATTGTTGTTGTCGCCCGAGGGTGCGGCTTGCCGTTGATTGCGCCGCCCGCCATAATTGGATGATGATTTATAATTTGACGAATAGTTTTTTTGCGGCGCGGTTTTGGCGCGGCTGTCTTTTTTATGTTGAAAAATTTTTTCGCGAAATGTTTCCTGGTAAATTTTTGCCAATGCCGGGTTGGCGATGTTACGGCCGTGGGTTAGCAACGATTGTTCGAATGCCAAAACGCCCTCGGGCCGGGATAAATCGGCGCGGCCAAGTTCCCATTGCCACAAAAATTCATGCAGGGGGATTTTTTTTTGCAAAACGGCGCGAAACCCGTCGAGCCCCGATGATTTGACCAGCGAATCGGGGTCTTGGCCGTCGGGCATGAAAACAAATTCCAATGTTTTGTCGGCCGATAAATGGGGCAGGGCGCGGCGCGCGGCGCGGAATGCCGCCATTTTACCGGCGTTGTCGCCGTCGAACGCGATAACCGGTGTTTTCACCATTTGCCACAGCAGGGTTAATTGCTGTTCGGTCAGGGCGGTGCCCAGCGGCGCGACGGCCGCGCCAAACCCGGCCTGGGCGAGGGCGATGACGTCCATATAGCCTTCGACCACCAACAATGGTTGTTTGTTTTTGACGGCTTGGAAAGCGTTTTTAAAATTGTAAAGATTATTGCCCTTTAAAAAAACCGCGCTGTCGGGCGAGTTTATATATTTGCCGGTGTTGTGGGCCGAGGCATCGCCCATGAACCGCCCGCCAAAGCCAATTACCTTGCCGCCGCGATTTTCAATTGGGAACATGATGCGCCCGCGAAATAGCAGGAATTTTTTATTGCGGTCGTCGCTGGCGGTGCGGACAATGCCGAGTGCCATTAAATCGGCCTCTGTCACATTATATTGCGACAGGTTGGTTTGTAAATGTTGCAGGAGGTTTTTGCTTTCAAATTCGTCGGGCGAAAACCCCAGCATGAATTGTTTTATGGTCGAGTCGGTCAGGCCGCGATCGCGCAGGTAACGATAGGCCACCCGCCCCGCCGGCCCAAACAAATGGTCGTGGTAATAATGGGTGATGGCCGCCATGATAAGCGGGTAGAGGGTGGATTCGCGGTTTTCGCGTTGTTGGTCGGCCGGCGTGGTTTTGCGCAATTGGGGCAGGGGCACGCCGGAAAGTTGCGCCAGGAAATCTAAGCCTTCTTTAAAACTCAAGCCGCGTTTTTCGGTCAGCCAGTCGATGGCGCGCCCGCTTTTCCCGCAACCAAAGCAATGGTAAAATTTTTTATCCTCGATGACCGAAAATGACGGGGTTTTTTCGTTGTGAAAAGGGCACAGGCCGACATATTCGCGGCCACGCCTTATCAATTTCATATCTTTTTCGATAATACTGGCCAGGCTGATGCGACCATCGACATCGGAAAAAAACTGCTTCAACGACATAACCTATAGATGACTATCAAAAATCACCGGATATAGCAATTCGGCATTGGCGTGCATTTGCGGGCGATTCGTGGCGGGTGGCGGGGCATGCGCATTACATGGTTGTGTTTTGCCAAGAATCAATTATTATTGCCACCATGGCCAATGTTTTATATTATTTGGGGGCGGGGGCAAGCGCAAACGCCCTGCCCATTGTTAATGAGATGACCGAGCGGTTTGGGTTGTTTTTTTTAATGGCGCATTATTACTATGACAAATATAGGGATGGAGGAGGCGGTATGTCAGAATTAATTAGATCTATTGGAGCACTTTATTTTGTATTGAAAAAAAATAGGTCGATAGATACCTATGCCAAAGAATTATGGCTTAAAAACAAAAACGATGTGTCTCGCGAAGAAAGAATTGAAACATTAAAAAATATCCTTTCTCTTTATCTTATTTGGGAGGAGAGGCACAAAGAGGATGGGTTTCTTCGTGCCAACGATATTTCTAAGGATAAATTTTCTTCGTATTTATTGTCACAGCAAGATTTTGTCCCTATAGTCAGAGGTAATAATTGTTTTGAGTCTGCCCAGGATAATAGACAAGACCTATATCCTATAAAGGAGGAGTTTAGAGCAATAATAGAAAAATTTGATAATTTAATAAAAGAAAAGAAATTAATTGATGACAGGTATATTAATTTTTTAATCGATGTTTCTGAGCAAGGTCAAACTCATCCAAAATTTCCAAGTAATAAAATAAAAATTGTGTCGTGGAATTATGATAATCAATTTGAGCTGGCTTGCGATAAAAAATGGGCAGGCGAGACCTATCAAAAAGAAATTAAGCCCAATTTGTTACAACTTAATGGAAAGTTTGAGCGACATAAGGGTTGCAGTTTTATTGGAGTTCTCGAGTATTTTTTAAAAAATAAAAAATATATTGGTATTAACTGGTTTGATAAGCAACAAGGCGGGCAAGAATACAGCGATATTAAATTCGCATGGGAAACTGAAAAGCCAAATTTTGATGAGTTTTTAAAGCCGTTTGATAATTACGGTGCAAAACATATTGTGGTGATTGGTTATTCATTTCCCTTTGCCAATCGAGAGATTGACAAGCTCATATTGCAAAAGATAATTTCTAATAATTTTGACACTGGTCAAATACCTAGAAAACAATACGACAATAACACTAAAAAATATAGTTATCACCCCAAAGTTAACATCTATATCCAAGCTCTTTCTAAAAAAGATTATGAAGATATAAAGGAAAGAATTATTAGCTTAGCTGATATTGATTTGGAAGCCGATGGTATTAAAATAACCCAAGTGGAAGATCCAATAAAATTCTTCATCCCCAACGCGCTGTAACGCCCGCGCTACCCCACCAACGTTTTTACCATTGCGCCGGCTTGGGCGGCGTCGATTTTGCCGGGGAATTTTTCTTTCAGGTGGTTCATCACCTTGCACATCCTTATTTAAATTCTTTAAATTTTTTATCAAGCTCGGGGCGCAATATTTGTCCCGCCTCGAAGAAACAATCTAGCAATTCTTCATAACAATCACCACCAGCTAAGAAATTCCAAAACTCCTCGGCAATTTTCACTTCATCTTGAAGGTCAAGCATCCCCTTCATTGTCCATCGCTCATAGGGTTTTGGGTAATAGGGATTGTAGGGCAGGGCGATGAAGCTATGAACATCTGACGCGCTATCAGTTTTTTTATAGATAGCCGCCCATTCAAGCAATTGCCGTTTGTATTGTGCGAAACTGCTTGCATTGGGTTTGACGGTTTTTAAATCGATTAAATAAACATCGTTTTTCTTTTTTAAGAAAATATCAACCCGCGTGGTTTGCAATGTTCTGGTTTCATTGCTTAGGGTCTTGGCCAGAATTATTTTATCGATTTCTTTTCTGGTTATTTCTTTGCCAACGCTCAAACTATTCATAATATCGCTGATAGCGTCTTGCGCATGGTTGCTAATCAGGTTAGCCAATTTGTATTGCGTTTGCACGTCGTCGAAAACATCGCTGGCTAACTCTTTTGCCACTGGTTCAAAAATCGACGTGCCAAAGGTTGTGTTCAGCGATTGCACGAACGAAAACAATGCCATGCGGTCTTTACCAAGCAGATGATAATGAAACGGCATGTGACTGCTTTCGGGTTTATAACCAGCCAATTTTCTGGTCATCGCCGAACATATAATTTTAACGATAGATGTCTTTTTATTCGCCGCAAGCATTTTTTATTCTTTTTCTTTTAAATGAAAAATAAATTCGGCATAGGCGGCGCGGTCCTTTTCGGTGCGGTTTAACACTGGCCGTTTATATTGGTTAACAATCATCATGCCGGCTTTTTCCGCAATGGTGGGATAAAGATTAAATTTATCATTGGCGACCAAAAAAACATTATAATCTTTTACCATATATTTTTTTGCATTGCTTATAACCGCCGACACACCATTGACATAGGCCTCCTTTGCTTGGCGACCTTGCCCCATAAATGCTGGGCCAATTTCCGAATCATCAGCACGCGGTAATTGTAATAAATCATAGGCGTAAGCATGCTGTTCGTGATAATCAATCAACCCAACATAGGGTGGCGAAGAAAAAATTCCATTTATTTTTTTTGTTTTTACCATGTCTGCCAGTGTAGGATTTTCTTTTTCTAGGCTATTGATAATGTCAATTTTCGCGCTGTCGCCGACCAAGCAATGTTGTTGCGATGGTTGGCGCAATTTGGCAAAAATGTTAAATCGGGCAAGCGTGTCCTTGCTATAAATCTGCCACCATTTTTGCGCCGAGAACAATGGTTTGCAAATTTTTCCGTGCTTGGCGCAATAGTATGTCTGGCTAACAGGCTTAATCAAGGTTGCCAAATCGCTGTGGGTTGTGGCGCGGGCGGTGCGGGCGGTGCGGCATAGAATAATTGACAAAACTTCTTTTATTTTTTTATCTTCCGCTTTATCGATTTCTTTTTTGATAATATCCAATTCGGTCAGGATATGAGGATGATACCATTGGGTTAAGAAATTTTTATTGGTTGGCGCAAATATGGGAATATTATATTTTTCAATCAACGAAAAAAATGTTGGTAAAAATTCTTTTGCTTTTTCTTCGCCGTAATCGTCGCCCAAACCCTTGGCATGGATGTTATCGATTGCCTCAGCGGTTAAAAAATATCGACTATTAAATTTATAAAGCTCGCTCAGCAATTCATTTTCAAAATTCAATAATTTTGTTTCAGCATTAAATTTTTTTAACGCTAGCGTAATTTTTTCAATAATCTGCGATAAATCGATTGATGATACCATTGCCAATTTGCTGTTGCTAATGATGGCATTGAAGGCAGAAATATCAACCCCGATGGCATTGATTCCCATTTCGGCCGATTGCACCAACGTCGTGCCCGAACCACAAAACGGGTCAAGCACAATATCATTTTTATGAAAGAAAACTTCTTTTTTAAATTCGTCAGTTTTATCGTCTAAAAAATATTCGACCAATTGAGGAATAAATTTTCCTTTATAAGGATGCAGGCGATGCACATGTTTTGTTGTGTCGCTTTCTTTACATTCCGAAAATGATAACCGCCAATTTAGGTCGCTTCCCAATTTTTCTTTCCAAGCGTTTTCGCGTTTATAATGTTGTTCATAATAACGCGACAATTCTGATTTATCGACCTGGATGCCAACCCCGTTGCCCTTATTTTTTATTCGGCCATAGCGCACCAAATAGCTGATGTTGCTTGGGGTGATATTTTTTTGCAAAAAACCCGAAGCCCAATCGCTAGCCTGTTTAGCGGTCAGCCATTCGTTATCGGTTTGTATTAAACTTGTCATGAAATATATTATGGCGAAATTGTAAAGCGATTCGCCTAATCACGACAAGTAAAAATTTACCCCACCAACGTTTTTACCATTGCGCCGGCTTGGGCGGCGTCGATTTTGCCGGGGAATTTTTCTTTCAGGTGGTTCATCACCTTGCCCATGTCTTTTATCGTTGCCGCGCCGGTGGTGGCAATGGCGTCTTTTATCGCCTTTTCCAATTCTGCCCCCTCCATCATCTGCGGTAAAAATTCTTTGATAATGTGGATTTCGGTTTGTTCGGCCTTGGCCAATTCGGGGCGGCCACCCTGTTCATACATGGCGATTGAATCGCGGCGTTGCTTGACCATCGATTGTAACATTTTAATAATGGCGTCGTCGGTGATGCCGTCCTTGCTGTCGGCGGTGCGACCGGCAATGTCCTTGTCTTTTAACGCGGCCTGCATCAGGCGGATGGTTTTTAAGCGCGATTCATTTTTTGCCAACATGGCTTTTTTCATTTCATCGGTGATGGTTTGGCGTAACGACATGTTTTTTCCTTTTTTTCGGTTGGTGAATTTGCTTGCATAATAATTAGAATCGTGGCTTTTTGCAACACGAAACTTGTGGCGATAATTTTATAATGACAAACGAACAAACCCCCGCTTTATTGTTGTTGGCCGACGGCACGGTGTTTCATGGCGTCGCGGTGGGGCACGACCGCGCAACATCGGGCGAGTTATGTTTTAACACCAGCATGACCGGTTACCAAGAAATTTTAACCGACCCGTCATACGCCGGGCAAATTGTTAATTTTACATTTCCGCATATCGGCATTGTTGGTTGCAACGACCGCGATAACGAAACCGATTACGCGCGGAAAAAATCTGCAACAGCGCAAAAAATTTCGGTCGCCGGTGCGGTGTTTCGCGAAATTCCTGATGATGAATTTTCAAATTGGCGCGGGCGGCAAAGCCTGCGCACGTGGTTGCGCGACAATGGCATTCCCGCCATCGCCGGTGTTGACACCCGCGCCCTGACCAAAAAAATTCGCGACAATGGCGCGATGATGGGCATGATAATCAGCAACGCCACCAATGTCGACATCGACCAATTAAAAAAAGATATCAGGAATCAACCCGACCTGACCAATAAAGAATTGGCGAGCGACGCCAGCCGAACCGCACCGCAAGTTTGGGGCGAGGGGGTTTATGAAAAACAACAGGACAAGTATGAATCGGTTGCCGCCAGTACCGGCGACCAATTGGTGGTGGTTTATGATTACGGGATTAAGAATAATATTCTGCGCCTGCTGACCAATTTGTTTGGCGCGGTGCGGGTGGTGAATGCCCGAACGCCGGCGGCCGAGGTGTTGGCAATGAAACCGGCGGGGGTTTTGTTGTCGAACGGCCCGGGTGACCCGGCGGCGACCGCCGATTACGCCGTGCCGATTATTCGCGATTTGCTGGCCGTGCCCGATTTGCCGATATTCGGTATTTGCTTGGGGCATCAATTATTGGCCTTGGCATTGGGCGCCAAGACAAAAAAAATGACGCTGGGGCATCGCGGGGCAAATCACCCGGTGCAAGATTTGGCCAGCAAGAAAGTTTTAATCACCAGCCAAAACCATGGGTTTGTGGTGGACGATGAAACCCTGCCCCCCGAGGTTTCGGTAACCCATCGGTCATTGTTTGACGGGTCGGTGGCGGGGATTAAGGTAACCGGGCGGCCGGTGTTTTCGGTGCAATTCCACCCCGAGGCATCGCCCGGCCCGCAGGAAAATTTTTACCTCTTTAATTTATTTGAAAGTTATGTTATTAAACATAAGAGGGAAATAAATAAAAATGTCCAGCGATAAGACTTATCAAAAACAACACGATGAAATTCAAAAAATAAAAAAAGAGTTGTATCGTTTGCGCGACCATATCGAGCGTAACGATAAAACGCACGATGTTATTGTTAAAGAAGTGGTTGAGATAACCAATTTTAACAAGCAAAAAATTGCTGAATTTAATAAGCAATCAACCATTTTTATTCGTTGGAGTTTCGTATTAACCAGCGTGGCGGTCGCGCTTAGCCTGCCGCATGATTGGCAGGTTAAAATAATAGGCTTTATATCGGGGCTATTTTCGTCACAGCAGTAAAAAAAGATTATGGAAATTAAAGAATTAAATAACGAAATCGAGGATATTCGCAATATCATCAGCCAAGTTAAAAAAGGCTTGGAGCGTAACGATGCAACCCATGTTGGCATTATTCGCAGTGTGTCAAAAATCAAACGCGACAATGAATCCAGCTTTAACGACGTGCGGGCGCATGTCTTGACCCATTGGCGGGTATCGTTGATAGCCTCAGCCATTGGCCTGTTGGCGATAATTTATCGTATCTTTGTGGCGATGCACTAAGGTGCGTCTAATTTTAAGCACGCATTTTTAAGATAGCACGGGGTTACTCCGCGCCCTTTAAAGCGCAATGGGGTTAGTCCGCACCCTTAAGGGCGCAATGGGGTTAGTCCGCGCCCTTAAGGGCGCAATGGGGTTAGTCCGCGCCCTTAAGGGCGCGGGTCGCCGCGCCGTAGGAGAATCCGGCGCGTGCCATTTTTGCCAAATCTTTTTGATATAATTTTCGCGCCGCATCGGGGGCGACGGGTTCGGCATCGTCCATAGCATCATCGGCATTTGATAGCTCGGTATGGTTCGCGCCCGGGCGAAACGCCCCCAATTTTTTGCGCTGGGCGTAATCGCGCGCCAAGGATTCTTCGTCGGTTGGGTTGCGGTCCATCGTGGTGTCATTGTCGATGGTTTCCTTTATGGCTGAAATGGTATCGCGGCCAAAACCTTTCGCGGTTAATTTCATTTCTATTTTTCGCCACGGCAGCAGGCGAACCGCCCATTGGCGGGTTAAGCTCTCGGCCAGCCGTTGGTCATTGATGATGTTTTCGCGTTCCAACGCGGCCAGCAATGTTTCGACCAGCGGTAAAATTTCTTGCTGTGATTGGCTGGTTGGTTTTTTGCGGGCGGCAAATTGAATCAATTTCTGCCGCAACCAATTTTTTGATGGAAATTGTTTTTGCAAATACCACAGGGCGTAATTTTGCAACCGCGCTGGCGTTATCGGCCTTGCGGGCGCGGCATCAGGTTTCGATTTCTTGCCTGGTGGTTTTTCGCCGGCCTGTTGGGTCATGTTTTTTGCCATGGTCGCCTCACAATACCATCACACCATAGCATCATAACCCACGCCCCACCATAGCCAAAAATCCCAACGATTTTTTTGCGTTTAATTTTTGTTGGTTTTTACCAAGCGGATATAGGGGGTGGGGGTTGCCCAACCGGCGGGGAATCGCACCTTGGCATCGGCGTCTGACACCGAACCCATGATGATGGCATCATCGCCCGGGTTCCAATTGGCCGGTGTCGATAATTGTTCCTTCGCCGTTAGTTGCAAGCTGTCGATAACGCGCAAAATTTCAAAAAAATTCCGCCCGGCCGACATCGGGTAGACCAAAATTAATTTTATTTTTTTGTCGGGGCCGATGATAAAAACATTGCGCACCGTGGCATTGTCCTGCGGCGTGCGGCCGTCGCTTTTGTCGCCGGCGGTGGCGGGCAACATGCCGTATAATTTTGCAATTTTTAATTCGGGGTCGCCAATCATGGGATAGGTAACCGCCGCGCCAGAAACTTTTTCAATATCGCCCTTCCATTTTTTATGGTCGGTAACCGGGTCGACCGAAATGCCAATCATCTTGACGCCGCGTTTGTCAAATTCGGGTTTTAATTTTGCCATCGACCCCAATTCGGTGGTGCAAACTGGTGTGAAATCCTTGGGGTGCGAGACAAACATCGCCCAGCCACCATCGATATAATCGTGGAATTTTATAACCCCTTCGGTTGTTTCGGCGGTGAAATCTGGGGCGGTATCGTTTATTTGTAACATGTTTTTTTCCTCTTTGCGGTTGTTGGTGTTTATTCTGTGCTCAGTTTATATTATAACGCCTGACATTGCAATTGGTTTTGCAATCAATCGACATCTTAATTTAATATCTTAAATTTTTAGGGCCTTTATCAAATTATAAATGCTTAAGCCGCTAATCATCAATCCCGCCCAAACATACAAAACCCGCGATGGCGTATTTTTTGCTTGATACAATAAGGTTTTGATTTTTTTCCACAGGGCAACGGCAATATGAAAACCACCTGTGTGGTGATTGGTTGCGAGGCAAAAAAATACAAATCAAATGACCGCGCCAAATAACTTGCCAACCAGCAAGGTTACCGCCATCGCCAATACACCCCACAAAACAACCCGCCCGACCGCGCGGCGCGTTAAGTGATTATCGGCACCGCCCAATTTGGCACCCAGCGCACCCAGCAATGCCAAGGCAAGGATACTTGATAGGATAACCGAAAGGGAAACATAGTTTTCGGGCATGATAATCACCATCAGCAATGGGATGATAGCCCCGACCGAAAAGCTGATGGCCGAGGTAACCGATGCCTGAAGTGGTTGCGCACTGCTAAAATCAGTAATGCCGAGTTCGTCGCGCGCGTGCGCATCCAGCGCGTTATGCTTCGTCAGGGCGATTGCCACCTGACGCGCCAATTTTTTGGGCAGGCCGCGCCATTCGTAAATTGCCGCCAATTCGTTCAATTCGATATCGGGGATACGTTCCAGTTCTTTGCGCTCTTTATCCAAATCGGCCTTTTCAATATCGGCCTGAGAACTGACCGAGACATATTCACCGGTCGCCATTGATAAGGCGCCAGCGCAAAGTCCGGCGACGCCGGCCACCAAAATATTCGATTTGTCGAGGGTTGCCGCCGCCACGCCGACCACCAGGCTGGCCACCGAAATAATCCCGTCATTTGCCCCCAACACCGCGGCGCGAAGCCAACCGGCACGGTGGGTTAAATGTTGTTCGTCGTGGGCCGAGGGTTTTTGCATCAGTTGACCGATGGATGTTGGACCGGATTTTATCACCGATTCCGTCATCGATTTATTCGCGGATTTTTTCAAGGGCTTGCCCGCCGACTTATTTGTCGATTTGCGATGGGGAGAATTTTTTTTACCCGACATGATGTGTTACCTGCTTAGCTATTACATATCATTATTAACATTGAAAGTCTAATAATTATATGTTGCTTGCGCGATGAATAGACAATAGAAATTTTCGCCATCATAAGATAATTTTGTGGTAGAATAAATTATGCTCGGTGATTATAATATTGCTACGTTAGCGATAAGTTAAACATTTTATTGCGTTGGTTTTTAAAAAGGTCTAGTCCTGAATCCTAGGCAAGATGCAAACATGAGCAATAAAAAGAAAATTCTTATTATCACCAATGGCACGCGCGGCGATGTCGACCCCTTTATCGGCTTGGCGCAGGGGTTGATAAAACGCGGCCACACACCAATCATCTGCGCGCCGATAGCTTTTAAAAACGTCATCATGGAGCATGGCATCGATTATGCCTACATGAACAATGGTCTGCCAAAAATTGTTAAGTCGGAGATTGGGCGTAGCATTATGGAAAGCTCGGCATCGGTCATGCGTTATGTGCAATCGGGCGTGCGGGTGAAAGCGATTCTTCGCCCCAGTTACCGCCGCCAATTGGATGAAACCTATCGCGCGGCGCAGAACACCGCGCCCGATTTAATTATTTTTAATCACGTGGCGATTTATGGTTACCATGTTGCGCGTGAATTACATATTCCGGCGATGGTTGCCATATCATCGCCGATATTAATTCCCACCGCCGACATGGCGCATTTGTTGTTTCCGCAATTATCATGGTTGAACAGGTTTGGCGGCTGGTATAACCGAATGACCTATCACGTTTTTTTTAAAATTGTTGAGCTGGTGTCGTTTTTTTTGGTGCGCGAATGGCAGGTAGAAAATAAATTCGAACGTCATTCCAACAAAATTGTTTTTTATAAAAAAGCCATCCACCGCCCGCGCGGCGACAGCAAATCCTTAAGCAAAGCCGTGAATAAATTATTCAATAAACCATTGACTATCATGCACCATTACAGCTCTGCCCTCAGCCCGCGCGCTAAGGATTGGGGCCGCAATATTTTAATTACCGGCTATTGGTTTCGCAAGGATAAAAAACGCCTGTGGCAACCGCCAAAAACCTTGGTTGATTTTATCGCCAAGTGCAAGGCCCAGGGCAAGCCGCCGATTTATGTTGGCTTTGGGTCGATGACGGCAAGTCGCAAAACCATGCAACGGGTGATAACCACCGTCGGTAAAACGGTTGAGGCCACCGACATAAGATTGGTGGTTGGGGTTGGTTGGAGCAAGCATGATTGGCAAGCGATGGCGGTGGATAACCCGGCGGTGGCCGATAGGATTTATTATTTGGATGAAGCGCCGCATGATTGGTTGTTTCCACAGATGGCGGGCATTATGCACCATGGCGGGGCGGGGACAACGGCCGCGGCCTTTCGCGCGATGAAACCCTCCATCATCTGCCCATTTTTTGCCGACCAACATTTTTGGGCGCGGCGGGTGCGGGCGACGCACAGCGGCATTGGTTCGATATCGTTAAAAAAAATCAACCAACGTAATTTGACCGCGGCCTTTCACCAAATAACCACCGATAAAAAAATGATAGCCAATGCAAAAAAAATTGGCGCGCAGATAAACCGCGAAGACGGGGTGGCGGTTGCGATAAAACTTATCGAAGCGATGTAATATCGCCCTCAAGCAGCGAAGCGGTAGGGCGAATATATCGCCACGCAATATAGAAGCAAGTGAAGAACATCCGCTTGCAATTCGTCACGGCTTTGCCGGGACGAAAATATAAAAAAATATCGGTCATCAACAAATCATGGAATGATTTTTTGATAGGTTATTTTGCCCTCAAGCAGCGAAGCGGTAGGGCAAATAAATTGCCCTCAAGCAGCGAAGCGGTAGGGCAAAATTATTGTGTTATGTAATCGATAATAACCTTAAGGTTAAGCACCACCACGATGAGGGTGATAAGGCTGGCGCAGGCCGTCAGCCACCAGGGGGAGACAAATTCACCCATTTTTTTGCGGTTGCTGGTGAATAACACCATCGGGATAATGGCGAAGGGCAATTGCGCGCTCAGGATAACTTGACTCAAAATCAATAATTGATTGGTGCCGGCGGTGCCAAAAAACATACTCACCACGACGGCCGGTATAATCGCCAGCAGGCGCGTTATCAACCGTCGCAACCATGGGGTTAAACGCCAGCCGATGAATCCCTCCATCACCACTTGGCCGGCTATGGTGGCGGTAATGGTGGAGGAAAGGCCGCAGGCCAACAGCGCAACGCCAAATAAAATCGGCGCAAGTTGCGACCCCAGCATCGGTTCGAGGAGGCGGTGGGCTTGCTCGATCCCCACCAAATCGGTTTGACCGCCGTGGAAGAAAATCGCGCTGGCCAAGATGATGATGGAGGCGTTGATAACCAACGCTAGGCTTAGGGCAATGGTTGAATCGATGGTGGCGTATTTAATAGCTTGTTTTTTACCGCTGCTGGTCAATTTAAAGGCGCGGGTTTGCACAATCGCCGAATGCAAATATAAATTATGCGGCATCACCGTGGCGCCGATAATCCCCAAGGCCAAATACAACATGTTGGGGTTGGTGACAATCTCGGGGCTCGGGAAAAAACCCTTCACCACCGCGCCCCAATCGGGGTTGGCAAGAATAAGTTGTAGGCCAAAACAAATCGCAATGATGGTGATAAAGCCAACAATCAAGGCCTCGACCACGCGCATACCTTTATTCAGCAACAACAAAATCAACAACACATCAAGCGCGGTGATGACGACGCCAATCGTCAGCGGAATATGAAAAAGCAGGTTGAGGGCGATGGCGGTGCCGATAACCTCCGCCAGGTCGGTGGCGATGATGGCGATTTCGGCAAGCACCCAAAGAAAAAAATTAAAAGACCGCGGGAAGGCGTCTCGGCAGGCCCGCGCCAGGTCGCGCCCCGATGCCACCCCCAAGCGAATCGCCAGGCCCTGCAAAATAATCGCCATAATATTTGACATCAAGGCCACCACCAACAGGATATAACCAAATTTGGCACCGCCGCTGAGGGAGGTTGCCCAATTCCCCGGGTCCATGTAGCCAATCGCCACCAAGTAACCCGGTCCCATGAAGGCCGCGAGCTTTCTGAATACGTTCGGTTTTGTGGCGCGACCGCCACCAACCTGCCACGACAGGGGGACCGAGCGAAAAACCTCGACCATCGGCGGTTCGCCCGATTTTAAACGCCAGCCACGGTTATTAAGGTTTTTTATGCGGTTTATCATGTATAAGTCTAAATGAGAAAGATTCTCATTTAGACTATAGCACAGGTTGATAATAGCGCAAGTATAAAAAATTAGTTTTATGACGTTAGTTAGTGGCTGAGATGATAAGGATTATAATTGTTCTTGTGGTAGGCATCCTTAGCGGAAGCGTAACATCACGACGAACAAGAAACCGACAACCCCTGGTAATGCAACGGCGCGGGGGCGCAGTATTTTTTTAATTCCGGGGGGATGGATTCGGTGGCCGATTGGTTGAATGGCGATTGGCAAAGCCGCAAAATATCGTTGAGCGGTTGGTAATTTTCTTTTTCGGCTTCCTCTATAACAACTTGCGCCACCCAATTACGCAAAACAAACATTGGGTTATGTGCCGCCATCTGCGCGCGGCGTTGGGCATCGTGCGCATCGCCACATTGCATGGCATAATCGGCGAGGAATTTTTTGCCATCGGCTGATTGGAACAGGTCATATTGCGGCAGGGTGGTTTTATCACCCCCCAGCATGATATGGCTTAGGGTGTAATCGGCCTTTTGCTGTTCCAACAAATTTAACCAATCGGCGATAAATTTTTTGTGCGGAAATTGCTTGTCATTATTTTTTGCATCTGGCAGGCCGAGTTTTTTGACCATGCGTTGATAAAAATAACCTTCAAATTGCGTCGCGAAGGGTTTGATGATGGCTTCGGCGTCGGCTTCGGTCATGACTGGCCGCATCGCAACACCAAGGGCGTAAAGGTTCCACCAGGCGACGCGCGGTTGGTTTTGAAAACTATAACGGCCACCCTCGTCGGTGTGGTTGCAAATATGGGCGGGGTTATATTCTTCCAAAAAACCGAACGGGCCGTAATCGATGGTGTCACCCAGCAACGACATGTTGTCGGTGTTCATCACGCCGTGGCAAAAACCCACGGTTTGCCAATCGGCCATCAGGGCGGCGGTTTTATCAACCACCCACGATAACAAATCGTGATAGGGTTGTTGCGAATTTTTATATTGCGGCAGGTAATAATTAATAACATGGTCGAGCAATGTTTTCACCAATGATTCTTTTTGGGATTCTTTTTGGGATTCTTTTGCTGGGTCTTTGGTCTTATCGGGCTGGTCATGGTTGTGGCAAAAATACTCAACATGGCCGAAACGAATATGGCTGGTGGCGATACGGGTTAGGATGGCACCGGGTTCCCAACGTTCGCGTCGCACCTGCTCACCGCTGGTGACAATGCTCAGGGCGCGCGTCGTTGGAATGTTAAGGCTGGCCATTATCTCGGAACATAAATATTCGCGAATCGTCGAGCGCAGGACGGCGCGGCCATCGGCAAAACGTGAGTAGGGGGTTTTGCCGGCGCCCTTCAACTGCACATCAAACCGCTGGCCGTTTTTATTTTTGATTTGACCGATTAACAGGGCGCGACCATCGCCCAATTGCGGCACCCACACGCCAAATTGGTGGCCGGCATAAACCATGGCGAGGGGGTCGCCACCCGGGATGGCGCGGTTGCCAGAAAAATATTCGGCGAAGGCGGGGTCGCGCGGCGCGGCGGCCTCAAGCCCAATGAGGTCGGCAAGTTTTTGGTTGAATGAAATGAGCTTTGGCTGTTTGGCAAATCCCTCCGCCGCCAGCTTGGTGTAGAATGCCGACGGTAAGGTCGAAAAGATATTATCAAAAACGAGGTTATACAAAATTACTTTATTTTTTCAAACGCGGCCTGCATCACGCCGATGCGTTCCTCGGCAAAGCCAGCCGAGCAAAAGGCGAGGTAGCAACGCCACAGGCGGATAAAATCATCTTTATAGCCGAGTTTTTTTATTTCCTTATATTTTTTATCAAAATTTTCAAGCCACAATTTTAATGTCTTGGCATAGGACAAACCATAATTGAAAACCCCGGTGGTTTTTAAGCCGGCGTTTTTGGCAACCGCGAAAAAACCGGTGGGCGATGGCAAGTAGCCGCCCGGAAAAATAAAGGTGCGAATCATGTCGGTCGATTTTTGGTAATTGTCATAAAATTTGTCATCGATATAAATCGAGGCGATAACCGCGCGGCCACCATCGGCCAGGGCATTGTAAACCGTTTGAAAATAGGAATCCCAAAATTTTCGCCCGACGGCCTCGAACATTTCGATAGAGGCGATGCGGTCATATTTTTTGGTCAGGTGGCGATAATCGAGGTATTCCATGTTGGCGCGTTTTTTCAATCGGTCCTGCGCGTATTTTAATTGTTGGTGCGATAGCGAGATGCCGTGGAAATCGTAATCGCCGCTGTCGACGCTTAATTCGGCAAACGCGCCCCAGCCGCAACCAATTTCCAACAGGCGGCCCGATGGTTTATCGAACACATCAAGAATCCGTTGATTTTTTTGCAATTGCGCGGTTACCAAATCCTCCTTATTATTTTTATAAAGGGCCGACGAATAATTCATGTTTTTATCAAGCCACAATTGATAAAAACTATTACCCAGGTCATAATGCGCTGGAATATTTTTTTTCGACCCAGCCAAGGTGTTTTGTTGAAAAAAATACTTGAGTTTTTCACCCATGTTGCCGACGCGCCGCAACAATTGCCAACCATTTTGCGTCGTCATGTTTTGAAATATCAAGCGGGCGAAGGCAATGAGGTCGTCGCATTCGACATAACCCGCCATGTAGGCGCGGGTGAAGCCGATGCCTTCCTGCAGGATGACCATCGGGAAAAAACGATTATCGGTGATGGTTAATTTTGCCCTATGGCCGGGTTTTTTGCCACCCAAATGTATTTCGCGCCCCGAGGGAAGCGTGACGGTTAGTTGGCCGATTTTAATATTACCGATAGATTGTAAAAATTTTTCGATTAAGGTTTGAGACATGGCGAATGTGATTTTTACGATTATTATTTTTCTATATACCGCGATAGTATAGTTATTTTTAAATCTTGTCAATAATATTAGAATCGTTATAGGATGAAAAAAGAACTTTAAAAGAAACAATTTAATTATGACTGAATTATGACCAAATTTATTCACTTGCGTAATGCCTCGCCCTATTCCTTATCGCGCGGCATGTTGCGGGTAAGGGAAATGGTGGCGGCGGCGCGGCAATATCAGATGCCGGCACTTGCCCTGACCGACCGCGATAATTTTTTTGGCGCGATGGAGTTTTCGCAAACCGCGGTTGAGCAGGGCATTCAACCGATTATCGGCGTCGATGCCGCGGTCGGGTTCGAGCATGACGGGGTGTGGTTGGTGGCGCGCATCGGGTTATTGTGCCAATCGCGGGCGGGGTATCAAAAAATTATCGGTGTGATGAGCGATGCCTATGGCCGGCAAGAACCGGGCACCGATTTTTGCATGCCACTCGAGGCGTTTGAAAATAACGAGGGGGTTATCGCCCTGACCGGCGGGGTGCAGGGGGCGTTGATGCCGCTCCTCCACCGTGGCAAGGAAGAATTGGCAAATGCCTGGTTAGAAAAATTGGCGCGGCTGTTCCCCGGGCGATGCTACGTCGAATTGCAACGCCACCATAATGATATTCGCGAGGATATTATCGAGCGCGCGGCCGAGCCTATGCTGATTGATTTGGCATTTAAAAAATCCTTGCCATTGGTGGCGACCAACGATTGTCATTTTATGACGCCCAATTTGGTGGTGGCGCAATCGGTGTTGATGTGCATCGCGGCGCAAAAAAAACTAACCGATGACGACCACCCGCAACTAACCGCCGAGCATTATTTTAAATCGCCGGCGCAGATGACCGCGTTGTTCGCCGATGTGCCCGAGGCAATTGCGCAAACCAAGGTCATTGCCGAGCGATGCCATTTTATTTTGGAAAAAACCAAACCGATTATTCCGGTGTATCGCGCCAATAAAGTCGTCGCCGGCGCGGCCGGCAAGGGGATGGAAAAAATATCGGCCGGTGCAATACCGGCGGAATTGGAAAACAAACCAGCCGAGGAAATTTTGGCGGTGATTGCCCGCGACCATTTGGTAAAAAAATTAAAATTGTTAAAAATCGAGGACAGCAAATGGCCGGAATATAACAAGCGATTGGATTATGAATTGTCGGTCATTAAGGAAGCCGGCTTTTCCGATTATTTTTTAATCGTTGCCGATTTTATTCGCTACGCCAAGGACAATGGGATTCCGGTTGGGCCCGGGCGGGGGTCGGCGGCTGGCTCCCTCACCGCCTTTAGCCTCGGCATCACCAACCTTGACCCGATTCATTACGGGTTATTTTTTGAACGATTTTTGAACCCGGGGCGGATTGAAATGCCCGACGTCGATATCGATTTTTGCCAAGAACGCCGCGACGAGGTTTTGCAATATGTTAAGGAAAAATACGGTGAGACCCACGTGGCGCAGATTATAACCTTTGGTTCGTTGCAGGCGCGTGCCGCGATTCGCGATGTTGGTCGCGTGCTCGGCCACCCCTATGGCAAGATAGACGACATTGCCAAATTGATACCCTTTCGGTTTGAGGCGGCGGCCGTGGTCGATGAAGGTGCCGAAACCGAAGAAGAAAAGGAAAAGCGTAATCGCAAATTGCCGCTCGCCCTGCAACAATCGCCCGATTTAAAAAAACTATATGATGGCGATGAGGTCACCCGCCAAGTGATGGACATGGCGCAAATGCTTGAGGGGTTATATCGCCACGCCGCAACGCACGCCGCCGGCGTTGTCATGGCCGGACGACCGTTGAAGGAAGTGGTGCCGCTTTACCGCGATGCCAAAAGCGATGGCAATTTGCTGATGACGCAATTTTCGATGAAGTCGGCCGAATTGGCTGGGTTGTTAAAATTTGATTTCTTGGGGTTGACGACCCTGAGCATCATGGACCGCTGTATCAGAAAAATAAAAGAACAACGCGGCATCGATATTAACCTTGATACGATTCCGCTGGATGATAAAAAAACCTTCGAGGTTTTTTGTCAATCGAAAACCATCGGTATATTTCAATTTGAATCCGACGGCATCACCGATTTGTTGTTTAAAATGCAACCCGATAGGCTGGAGCATCTTATCGCCGCGGTCGCGCTTTACCGCCCGGGGCCGATGGATTTGATTCCAAGTTACTTGGCGCGCCGCGCTGGCAAGGAAAAAATCGAATATGACCACCCGTCGCTCCACCAGGTATTGGCCGAAACCAATGGCCTGCCGATTTATCAAGAGCAGGTTATTGAAATTGCTCGCGTGTTTGCCGGATTTTCGGCGGGTGATGCCGACGTGTTCCGAAAAGCAATGGGTAAAAAAGATAAGAAAAAAATGGCGATTATGAAGGCCGACTTCATCAAGGGGGCGATGGAAAAACATAAGGTCGGGGAAGGACTTGCCAATAAAATTTTTGACATGGTCGAAAAATTTGCTGGCTACGGGTTTAATAAATCACACTCCGCGGCCTATGGGCTGGTGGCCTATCAAACGGCTTATTTGAAGACGCATTACCCGGTTGAATTCATGGCGGCCAACATGACCTTTGGCATGGGCGACACCGACCGCTTGGCGGTGTTGATGGCCGAGGCCAAGACAATGGGGATAGAGGTCTTGCCGCCCAATGTCTTGTCGTCCGACGTGTTGTTCGAGGTATGTTATGACGATGAAGAAAAACCAACCGCCATCAATTATGGCTTGGCGGCGTTAAAAAATGTCGGGGTCAAGGCGGTGCGGGCACTGACACTGGCGCGTGGCGCGACCGGCAAAACCGCCAACAAACAAATCAACAGCCTGTGGGATTTTTTTCAATCGATGCCCGCCGACACCGCGATATTTAACAAAAGAATGTTGGAGAGCATGGCGTCGGCCGGCGCGTTTGATAGCATTCACGCCAATCGGCGGGAGGTGTTTGAGAACATCCCCCTGGTGTTAAAATTCATGTCGGCGATGGAGAAGGAAAGCGAGAACGGCACGACGTCGCTGTTTCACCAAGATGAAGAATTTGACAAAAACATGGTGCAACCGCTCGACCAATTTGCGCCGTGGCAAGAAAAAGAATTGGGGCAACGCGAATTGGAATCCTTCGGGTTTTATTTTGCGCATCACCCATTGCGCGGGTTTGAAACCCTGGCCGAGGATTACACCCTGACGCCCATCAACGAATTAAAACAATTGGTCGGCGGCAAGGTTAATGTTTTGGCGGTGATAAACGAGGTGCGGGTGCGCCAGACCAAGGCGGGCAAAGATTTTTATGTGTTGACCTTAAGCGACAGCGGCGGCGATATTGATATTAATTATTTCGACGCCAATAAAAAAATTAAAGAATTTTTAATCCCCAATGAAAAAATTTTTATCGAGGTTGAAATCACCCAAGATAAAAATGACAACACGCGTTTTTATCGCAACATTCGCAAAATTGTTCGCGCCGCCGATATGGTTAGCGAAAAGGGCAGTAGCGCGGGGTTCAGCAAAAACCCGGTGGCACAAAAAATGACCGACGCGCCGAAAAAAGATTCCTACAAATTATTAAAAATAAAACTATACGACGGGGTAGAAGGGCAATCGCAATTGCCATTGCTTCGCGATATTTTAAAACAGCAGAAAGAAGGTTACGGCCAGGTGCGGGTCGAATTGCAATTGCCGGAAAAAATGGTGACGATGGATTTGGGATTATCGCTGTCGATTCACGGCGATATTGCGCAATCGTTGCACCAAATAAAAAACATGGAATTTTCGCTGGAAAATTAATTGCAGATTTGACAGCAAAATTGGTTAGCAAGGTGCTAGCGGTTGCAAATTGCGCAATAATGTGGCAAAGCAAGATTGAAAAAAATAATTATCGTTTTTTCATTATCGTGCGGGTGTGGCGGAATGGTAGACGCAACGGACTTAAAATCCGTTTCTTTTTAATGAGAGTGTGGGTTCAAGTCCCTCCATCCGCACCAAAGCCCGCGCAAGGCCTGACCCAAGTTATAAAAACCTTTTCCATTTTTATGTTTTATATTTCAACCCGCGGCGACAACCAGCCACTAACTTTTAGCGAGGTTGTGCTAAAGGGGCTGGCGCCCGATGGCGGGTTATATGTGCCGGCAAAACCGCCGGTTCTCTCTGACGATTTGTTGCGGCGCGGCCACGAATTATCGCTTATCGATTTTGCCGTCGAATTATTATCGCCATTTATCGCCGACGACAAAATTGTTGGCCGTGATGATTTGCGCAAATTTCTGGCCGCGTCCTTGGCTTTATTTGCCGACCAAACTGAAAAATCTTGGCCACCGCTTTATAAAAATATCTGGCTGTTGGAATTATTTCATGGCCCGACGCTGTCTTTTAAAGACGTCGCGATGCAATTCCTCGGGCAATTGTTTGACCATATCTTGACCAGGCTGGATAAAAAAATAACCATCGTGGCGGCGACGTCGGGGGATACAGGCTCGGCGGCGATTCATGCCTTTCGCCGGGTGAAGCGGGCGCAGGTGGTGGTGTTCCACCCGGCGGGCAAGGTATCACAATTCCAGCAAAAACAAATGACGACGGTGCAGGACGATAATATTCACAACATCGCCATCCGTGGCAGTTTTGACGATTGCCAAGACATGGTGAAGCAATTGTTCGCCACGCCCGATTTGGCAACGCGTTATGGTTTTTCGGCGGTGAATTCTATCAATTGGGCCAGGGTGATGATGCAGATGGTTTATCACGCGCGGGCCGCGGTGATGTTGCACCACCAAACCAAGCAAGCGATAAATATCGCCGTGCCATCCGGCAATTTTGGCAACATGCTGGCGGGGTATTATGTTCGGCAGATGGGTTTTCCCGTGGATAAATTATTGGTCGCGACCAACGAGAATGATATTCTTTATCGTTTTTTTAACGACAACAACATGACCGTGGCGCAGGTCAAGCAAACCCATTCGCCGAGCATGGATATTCAGATTTCGAGTAACCTTGAACGTTATCTATATGAATTGTTCGGCCGCGATGCCGCAGTGTTAAAGGAAAAAATGATAACATTTCGCAAAACCGGTAAATTATTGTTGTCGCCAGAGATTTATAAAAAAGCACAGCATGATTTTTTGGCGGTGCGTGTCGGCAATGATGATAACCTGCGGGCGATGAAGGATTGGTTCGACAAAACCGGCAAATTGTTTGACCCGCACAGCACCATCGCCCTGCGCGCGTTGGAAAACCATTGCGATGCTGGCGGCGAAGAATCGGAATCCCCATGGTTGGCCTTGGCGACCGCCGATGCGCGAAAATTTTCGGTGGCGATTGATAGGGCGGGCATGCCGCAACCGCCATTGAGCGATGATTTAAAAACCATGTTGGCAATGCCGGAAAAATTAACCATCTTGGATAATGATATTCAATCGGTCGCGCAATATCTTGCAGGCAATTTGGTGTAGGCAAAATTAATACAGATGAAATTGTTGCAACGGCAAAAACATCACATTGTCTTTTGGTTTTTTCGCCGCGTCGTTGATGGGGCGGATAATCAAACCATGGCTGTCGTATAAAAATTTTAACATCGAGCTATCCTGAGTCGCCAGCGGCGCAACGCGGCCATCAACTATTTTTGCCCGCATGTAATCTTGGCGCGCGCCATTTGCGGGCATGGCCACCGCCAGCGGCATTGTCACCGCCATGTCATCCAACAACCGCGGCATTTGCCCTTGCAATTTTTTTATCATCGCTGGAATGAAAATCAAACCGGTGATAAGGGCCGATGCCGGATTCCCCGGCAGGCCCAAAAAATGCGTGCGCCCGCCATGCAGGTTGCCAACGATGATTGGTTTCCCCGGGCGCATGGCGATTCGCCAAAAATCGATACGGCCGCGTAATTTGTATTTTTTATTATCGATGACTTCCTTAACAAAATCTTTCTCGCCGACCGACGCGCCACCGGTGGTGACCACCGCATCGCAATTTTTGGCGCGCATTAATTTTTTGGCAAGATCGCTTGGGTTGTCGCGCGCCACGCCCAAATCAACCGCCACGCCGCCGCTGTTGGTTATCAGGGCGCACAGGCTGTAGCTATTGGTCGGGTGAATTTGATGCGGTTGCAATTTTTTGCCGATAGGTTGCAATTCGTCGCCGGTTGATAAAACGCCAATAATTGGTTTGCGCTTGATGGTAATTTTTTTTTGCCCGCTGGCAACCATTAACGACAGGCCGCGTGCCGTGATAACATCACCCACCGCCATCAATTCATCGCCCTTTTTAAAATCCAATCCGGCAGGGCGAACAAAATTATTTTTGGCTGGTTTTTCATTGATGATGACCTGGTTATTTTTGGTTTGGGTGTTTTCGACAATCACCACGGCGTCGGCATTTTTTGGCAGAAGCCCGCCGGTAAAAATCTTTATCGCTTCACCGCGCGCTAAGGGTTTGCTATGCGGCGCACCGGCGTGGCTGGCACCGACAATCGGCAGGGTGCAGGGGATGGTGGCAATATCATCGGCCCGCACCGCGAAACCATCCATCGCCGACATGGCGGCCTGGGGCATGGTCAGTTGCGCCACCACCGGTTTTGCCAAAATTTGCCCGATAAGTTGCTGGAGGGTTTTATCAATGTCCGTTGTCAATGTTACCGACACGGCATCGCTTGGCTTGATTGGTTTTATACCTGCCATCAGCAATGTAAAGGATTCGCGTACCGATTGCATGGTTGCGTTATGATTCCTTTATTTTTTTATTATTTATTTCAGGTAGGCCGCACGTAAGTTTCGTAAAAATTCGATAGCCTGCGGCAAGGCAACCTCGTCGCGCTTGCCGGTTTTGCGGTCTTTGATTTCAACCATGCCGGCGGCCAGGGATTTTGGCCCGAGAATTATTTGGAATGATATGCCGAGCAGGTCATGTTCGGCAAATTTTTCCCCGGCCCGCAGGTCGCGGTCGTCAAGCATAATCGACAGGCCGGCCTGCAACAATTCCTGCGACAATTGTTCGCAGGCGGCGTCTAATTTTTCATCGCCGGCCTTTAGGTTGAGCACCGCAACATCGTAGGGCGAAACCGATGGATGCCAAATAATGCCATGGTCATCGTGGTTGGCCTCTATCATGCCGCCGACCAGCCGCGACACGCCAATGCCGTAGGAGCCGCTTTGCACCGGCACCAAATTGCCGGTTGGGTCTTGGACGACGGCCTTCATCGGTTTTGAATATTTATCGCCGAAGAAGAAAATATGCCCGACCTCAATACCGCGCGCCGATAGTTGGTTTTCGGCGGGTAGTTTTTTAAAAGCCGCCTCGTCAAATTTTTCCTCGGTCGCGGCAAATGGCGTCGTCCAATTTTTTATCACCGCGCTTAAATCTTTTTCATAATCGATGCCGCCATCGAGCGGGTTCAGCGACAGGATGGTTTTATCGCAAAAAACTTGGCTTTCGCCGGTGTCGGCCAGAATGATAAATTCGTGCGATGAATCGCCGCCGATGGGGCCGGTGTCGGCCTGCATCGGGATGGCGGTTAAGCCGAGCCGCGCAAAGGTGCGCAAATAGGAAACAAAAATTTTCTGGTAGGCGCGCTTGCCCTGCGCCGCGTCGTAATCGAACGAATAACCGTCCTTCATCAAAAATTCGCGGCCGCGCATCACCCCGAATCGCGGGCGAATTTCATCGCGAAACTTCCAATGGATTTGGTAAAGATTTTGCGGCAGGTGTTTGTAAGATTTTATGCTGTCGCGAAAAATGGATGTCACCACTTCCTCGGCGGTTGGGCCATAAAGCAGGTCGCGGTCGCCGCGGTCTTTAACCCGCAACATCTCCTTGCCGTAATCTTCGTAACGGCCGGATTCTTGCCATAGCTCGGCCGGTTGGATGGTCGGCATCATAATTTCCTGCGCACCGGTTTTTGCCTGTTCTTCACGGATGATATTGGCGATTTTGTTCATGACGCGTAGGCCCAGCGGTAGCCAGCTGTAAAGCCCGGCCGATAATTGTTTTATCATGCCAGCGCGGAGCATCAAGCGGTGCGAGACAATTTGCGCCTCGGCCGGGTTTTCCTTGAGCGTCGGCAGGAAGGCCTGGCTCAGGCGTAGGAAGTCGATAGATGGCGGTGTTTTGTGCATAATGATAATAACTTGCTAGCCAATTAACAATTATTTGTCAAAATCTTCGAGCGTTGGCAAAATATGAAAATGTTGCAGGGTAATGATAATGACAAGCAACAGCGCGGTGATGGCAAATGATAACAGAATTTTTTTGCCGACTTGTGGATTGGCCGGGCCGGATGTCGCGTGACCCTTGCCAATTTTTTTTGGCGGTTCGGGGTGGAAAAGTGGCAGGCACATGAAAAACACACCGACCCAAATGGTTATAAAATAAACCAAGTAGGAAAAGAAACCGCTGACCAATGCCACCATGTTACACCTGTTCCAATTCTATCAAGGTGCCGTGAAAATCCTTGGGGTGAAGAAACAGCACCGGTTTATCATGCGCGCCGATGGTTGGCTCGCCACTGCCCAATATATTATAGCCCTGGGCACGCAATTGGTCGCGGGCTTTTAAAATATCGGTGACCTCGTAACACAGGTGGTGGATGCCGCCGCTCGGGTTTTTTTTTAAAAAATTTGCGATGGGGGATTTATCGTCAAGCGGGTGGATGAGTTCGATTTTGGTGTTTGGTAGGGTGATAAAAACCACCGCCACGCCATGGGCGGGCAGGGGGGTGACGTTTGATACCGCAACGCCAAATGATTGTTGGTAATCGGCGCGTGCCCGTTCGATATCGGGCACGGCGATGGCGATATGGTTGAGGCGTTTTAGCAGGGATGTTGTGGCGGGCATTATCGGCGACGGTGATGATTGCAACGGGGTGTTAGCGGGTTGGGGCAAGGCTTCGTCCATAAATCCATTGATAACATTATTCGCATCGCGATTCAATTTGTTTGCGCGGCCGGTGATTGCTTAAGTCGCGATTTTTTTTTGGGATATTTTAGCAATAAGCTATAAGTTTGGCGGTTTGCCGGTGGCAACGGTGATTTCCCTTGCAATTTGCCAAGTGGCAAGGTAAGGGGTGGTTGTTCAAAATTTTTTTGACCCCATCGTCTAGCGGTTAGGACGGAACCCTTTCACGGTTCAAACACGGGTTCGATTCCCGTTGGGGTCGCCAGAACCCAATCAAATAAAATTGGGGTCGCCAGAACCCCAATCAAATAAAATTGGGGTCGCCAGAACCCAATCAAATAAAATTGGGGTCGCCAGAACCTCCAAATTATAAAATCGCAACATTAAAGGGTTAAGTGGGTGGTGGTCGCCAAGCGAATGAAAAGCCACAATTAAATTAAAGGAAATTTTTACGCTGAAAGGTTTTGTAAAGCCCAATAACCCCCAGCGTGCGGCGTAATAATACATTAATGGGATTTTTAATAACAATAGGGTTTTTAAAAA
>JASGCL010000018.1:7881-28647 GCA_030054115.1 Hydrotalea sp. | reverse complement strand
AATTCCTGCAAGCGCAGGTTGGCGATGGCGGCGTATTTTTCCTCGCGGTCGCAGGCGATAAATTGTCGCCCCTCCATTGCCGCCGCCACGGCGGTCGAACCGGTGCCGGCGAAGCAATCCAAGATGGTTGTGTTTTTATCGGCGGCGGTGAAGATGCGAATCAAATGGCGGAGCAGGTTGACCGGTTTTTGCGTCAAATGGTCGTAACGCACCGCGTCGTGGGCGCAGGGCATGATGGTGGCGGGGAATTTATCCCGTTCCAGCAAGCCGGCGGTGACATCGATAAGACCGACTTTATATTGCAACCAATTATCGACGAACGTGCCCTCTTTGGTTTTTTGCGCCATAACGATTAAATCCATCGTCGGGCGCAGTTGCGGGGTTTTGCGCCCCTGCAAATTTTTTATCACCTCAATTTTTTCATCGGCCGACAGGTTTTTGTTTTTGCGAATAAAATGCTCCTGGGAGAAGGCCTTGGCCTGGCCCGGCCGTTGCCAGGCATAGATGTCTTTGATATCGAAACCGGCATCTTCCAGCGCGGTCGCCATTTTATGCGCCAGGCGCGGTTGCGAAAAACACAAAACGAACCCGCCGGGTTTCACGGCGCGCCACCATTGCCGCGCGACCGGCAACATAAATTGGTATAATTTAACGCCCTGTTGTTTGTCGAATTTCATACCGACCGGCAGGCTACCCACCAATCCGGCGCGGCCGACCTTCACCTGTAATTTATCGTCTTGCCAATCATCGCCCATGCCGTCGATGAAATAGGGCGGGTCGGTCAGCACCAAATCGATGGATTTTTCCGGGATGCGCGGCAAAAGGTCATGGCAATCTTCGCAGGCGACCTCGGCCATATCACCAACCTGGTCGGCACGATGATTGGTGGCGAGCGATGGTTGAAACATGGGGGCGAAGCGCAAAACTTGTTACCTGGCTTATTTTATTTTTGTTATCGATAAAATATCGGCTTGCTCCATTGCCTCATGCGCCAGCAGGTTTTTTGCCATCGCCAGGGCGGCGGTTTTCGCCGCGGCCTCGTCATTGGCGGTTAATGTCAGGTGCAGGCATTTGCCCAATGTAACGGCGGATAAATCGCCGAACCCCAAATCATTTAAGGTGTTTTTAACCGCCACGCCGGCCGGGTCAAGCACGCCGTTTTTTGGCATGACCGACAGGGTGATAAGAAATGCCGCCATGATATTTATTCTTTTGGTAATTCAAAAACCAATTTCATGCGCTTGGCAATTTCTTGGTAACCGGCCATGACATCGCCCAAGTCGTGGCGGAACAAATCCTTGTCGTATTTTTCATCGCTGGTTTTATCCCACAGGCGGCAGGTGTCGGGCGAAATTTCGTCGCACAGGATGATGCGAATTTCGTCCTCGTTATCTATCACCCGGCCAAATTCCAATTTGAAATCGACCAGTTTTAAATTGATGGCGGCGAAGTAGCCGGTTAAAATATCGTTGATGCGCAGGCTCATCGCCATCATGTCGTCGAGCTCTTGCGGGCTGGCCAGGCCAAGGGCGGTGATGTGGTCTTCGCCAATCAACGGGTCGCCCAATTCGTCATTTTTATAGGCATATTCGACAATCGACCGCGCCAATTTTAGGCCGGGCGTCAGGCCGAGGCGTTTGGCAAGCGAACCGGCGGCGTAAT
This sequence comes from Hydrotalea sp., assembly GCA_030054115.1. Taxonomy (NCBI): domain Bacteria; kingdom Pseudomonadati; phylum Bacteroidota; class Chitinophagia; order Chitinophagales; family Chitinophagaceae; genus Hydrotalea; species Hydrotalea sp. The sequence continues at coordinate 26,985 of JASGCL010000018.1, read as the reverse complement.
TGCGCACCATGACCTCTATCGGCACAATATCGGCCTCGCGAATTAATTGTTCGCGCGCCGACAGGCGTTTGATAAAACAGGTGGGAATGCCGGCCGACGCCACGACCGACATCAATTGTTCGGAAATGCTGGCGGTCAAAACCCCCTTGCCCAATTTTTCGGCTTTTTTAACATTGTTGAATGCCGTCAAGGAATCCTTAAAATATTGCACCAGCGTGCCCTCGGCCTCCCCACTATACAAGATTTTTGCCTTGCCCTCGTAAATTTTTTGGCGTGGGGTTTTGTCGGTCATGGTGGAAAATGCTATAAGTGTAAATTGCTATAGGGCAGTTATTTTGCTAAGGACAAACAACAAATAAATCGAATCGAACAAAATGGCAAGAAGCAAATTACCATCAACCAGCCGCCCACAAGGCAAAACAACGGCCGCCAAGCCAGCGGTATCGGTTATCATGCCCCCGCCGATACCAGCGGTATCGGTTATTATGCCATTGTATAACCATAAAGAATTTGTCGGCATGGCAATAGAATCGATATTGCAACAAACATTCAAGGATTTTGAGCTTATCGTGATTGATGATGGGTCGACCGATGATGGCGCAAAGGTGGTGAAAAAATACATGGCGCGCGACAAGCGGATAAGATTGCACCAACAGGCCAATGGCGGTTTTGGCATGGCATGCAACGCCGGCCTGCGCCTGGCGCGGGGTCGGTATGTGGTGTGGCAAGACGCCGATGATTTTTCTCACCCCGACAAATTGCAACTGCAATATGATTTTTTGGAAAAAAATAAAAACATCGGCGGGCTGAATGTCAGCTACACCATGCTTGATGCCAAAAATAATATCATGGATTTATCAACCAAATCGATAAAGAACTATCTTACCTTAAAAATAAAAACTGGTGAGTTTTCTTTTTATTACGATGACCGCCGCCTTACGACAAATCTTAAAGGCAGTTTTAATTTGTTTTATGGCAACACGATGTTTAGAAAAAAATGTTATGACAAGGTCGGGTGGCATCGCAACGTTCGTGCATGCGGCGACCGCGATATGTTTTGGCGTCTGCAGGAAAAATATCAAATTGTCAGTCTGGAAACCACCAAGACGCCGCTGTATTTGGTGCGCACCCACCAACAACAAACCACCAACCGCACCAAAAAAAAATTATGGGGGCGGTTGCGGGTCGGGCTTGGCCACAGCCTTATCACCCTGTCGTGCCTAACGCGGCGGGTTTATGGCCGCGACCCGCTTGATAACATTCCCACCGACCAGCCAATTGCGCGGTTGCGTTATATTTTTTATTTTTTATTTTACCCGCGAATTTTTTATTATTATTTTAGGAATAAGTTTTATAAGTAATGGTTTTGGGCTATAGCACCTCGCGCTTGCCGCTGTGGTTGGCCGGCGTGACGACGCCATTTTTTTCCAATTGATCCATCAAGGTGGCGGCGCGGTTGTAACCAATTTGCAAATGCCGTTGCAGGAAGCTGGTGCTGGCTTTTTTCTCGCGCCGCACCACGTCGACCGCGCGCTGATACATATCCTCGCCGCCGCCCATCATGTCGTCGACCATGTCGCGGGTCGAAACCGATTTTTGCAAATCGGCCTCGGGCAAATATTGTGGTTCGCCCTGGGCGCGCCACCAATCGGTAACTTTTTTCACTTCCTCCTCGGTCGTGAATGGTGCGTGGCCGCGCTCAACCCGGCCACCGGTCATGATAAGGAAATCCCCCATGCCAAGCAATTGCTCCGCGCCGTCAACGCCCAAGATGGTGCGGCTGTCGGTGCGGGTTGGCAGGGCGTAGCTCAAGCGCGTTGGAAAATTGGCCTTGATGGTGCCGGTGATAACATCGACCGACGGCCGCTGGGTCGCCATGATAAGGTGAATGCCGGCGGCGCGCGCCATCTGCGCCAGGCGTTGCACCAAGACCTCAACCTCCTTCCCCATCACCAACATCAGGTCGGCCATTTCATCGACCATGATAACAATGGTCGGCAGGTTTTCAAGACTTGAGTCGCTCTTCATTTTTTTGCGATAATCGGCGAGGTTGCGCACCCCGAGCTCTGACAATAATTTGTAACGCCGTTCCATTTCGCGCGTCGCCCACAGCAAGGCCATCACCGATTTTTTCGGGTCGGTCACCACCGGCGACAGCAGGTGCGGGATATGTTGGTAAATCGAAAGTTCCAACATTTTTGGGTCAATCAATATCAGCCGCAGGGTTTCGGGCGTGTGGCGATAAAGCAATGACAACAAAAACCCATTCATCGCCACCGATTTGCCCGAACCGGTGGTGCCAGAAATCAGCAGATGGGGCATCTGGCTTAAATCAACCACCATCGCCGACCCCAAGATATTTTTGCCCAAAATAAGCGGCAGGGTGGCCGGGCTTTGCTGGAAAGTTGAGGACGCCACTAGCTCGCCCAAGAAAACCTTATCGCGGGTGCTGTTTGGCACCTCAATCCCCAGCACGTTTCTGCCGGCAATCGGCGCGATACGCACCGCGGTCGCCGACAGGGCGCGCGCCAAATCACCCGCCAGGCCGATGACCTGGGCGTTTTTTATGCCGACCTCGGGTTCGAATTCATACAATGTTATCACCGGCCCAATTTTCACCGCGACGATGCGCCCCGCCGCGCCAAATTGCGCCAACGCCTCGCTCACCCGATTGGCCATGGCTTGGTTTTCTTCATCTTGGTCGAATTTTGATTTTGTGTTTTTATGAGGTTCGGCCATTTGCAAAAATTCTATCGGCGGCAGGGCGTTTCGATTCACAACGCCATGATGTATCGGTGCCGATGCGAATCGTTTTGGTGATTGCGCAGGTATGGTTTTTGGTCGGTCGAAATGATCCATCACCCGTTGCGTCAGGGTTTGGTTGTCGGGCGCGGCGGATTCGACAATTGCGCCCTGCAGCGTTTCATCGTCGGCGACTGGCGCGGTGACATTGTGCCATAGTTTACGCCAGATGCGTTTCCACATTGCCTGGCGTTGGGCGACCGCCCCCGCGACCGACGACGGCCGTGGCAAAAACACCTTAACCATCGGCAGTATCATCACCAATGTTTTATAAACCGCCGTCAGGGCAACCCCGAGCACCGTCGCGACGGCGTAAAAAATCGCGTAAAAGAAAAAACCAACCACCGACAAAACCCAGCGCAACAGATAACGCCATTCGGCGAAGGACATGCCCGATAATAAAAATAACAACAGCCCCAAAAACACCAAGGCCAAGCCGGCGATAACGCCCAACAATTCATTTTGCGCCAGATGTGTCACCAGCAAATCGCGCCAAAAATTTTCCAACACCGACATTGGGTGCGCCGGGTCGTCGAGCGTTTGTTGCGTGTCGATATAACGCCCCCACACCAGCAAGAGGATAACCTTTGCCGCGCCGAGGAAAAACATAAAAAGCCAAAACAACCAAAAATGCAAAAACGACAGACGTTTCAAAATCGTCTTGCCCGATTGTTCGTCGCCACGTTTTTTATCGGCATTTGTAATCGGGCTGAGTAAGGCGATGCCCCACAATAAAAACACCGCCACCCCGCCGTAACCGGCGATGCGCCCCAAAAAACTCAAAATCAAATCAGACGCCACCGCACCGGCAAACCCCAACCAATTGTTAATCGGCGCGGAGGATTGCGTGGTCAAGGACGGGTCGGTTGCGTCGTGGCTGAACAACGCCACCGCCAACAATGCGCCGAGGAGCAGGCAAGCCGTGCCGAAGCCTTTTTGCGCCAGCGTAATCGCATGGCCGCCCAGCCGCGCCCCCAACCATTTTTCTAAAAAATGCTTGCTGGGTTTGACGCGCGGTTTGTTCGCGGTTGCGGTTTTTTTAATTTTGTTTTTTGCCATGGTAATATAATTATATTGTCGTCGTCGAAAAATAACTGCGCCTGTTTGTGTTTTTTATCAAGATGGTCGAGGGTGCAGTTAAATATCGGGCAAGAGGTAGGGTTTCAAGTTTTGCAATAGCACCGGCCAGGCATCGCCCGCCACAATCATCGACAGCCGGGCGTAGGCCGACGCCGGGTTATCAACATCATCGGCATTGCCACCCGCCATAAAAACCGCCGGCAATAATTTAATACCGGTGGCGGCAAAAATCGCCCGCGCCGCCCGTGCGCCCGCGGCTATCGACGTGGCTTCATCCGCCGCGCCGTCGTTGGTGAAGCGCAGGTAAAGAAAAAAACCGGCCGACGGCATTTGAAAGGACGGCGAGTGGCCGATGATGCTGGCCGCGACCCGCGCTCGTGCTTGGTATTTTTCGCGCGCTGACGCAACATGGGCGTCGTCGTTCCACAGGGCGGTGGCAATAAGTTGTAACGAGCGCGGCGGGATGGCCGATAAATGCGCCCGCAGGTTGGCCAATTCGGCAATCACCGCGCCATCGCCCAACAACACACCGGCGCGCAGGCCCGGCGCGCCCGAGCGTTTTGATAAACTATTGCTGATGATAACCTGGCCCAAACCAAACCCATTGGCGGCGTGGTTGAGAAAACTTATCGGTGGCACGCCGTAATGCAGGTCGCCGTAGCATTCGTCGCTGATGATAAATGCGCCATGGCGGTGGGCGATGTCATGTAGGTGTTCCATCTCGGTCAGGGTTAAAATGCGGCTGGTCGGGTTGTCGGGGGTGCAAACCACAATGGCGGCGATGCGGTTTTGCATCGCCGGCGACAAGGTGGCGATGCCGTCGGCCAAGGATAATTTTTTGGCGACGTGGTTTTTGTCCAATTGGCTTTCGTCGAAACAATGAATGGCGATAACATCGGCACCGGCGACAATCCCGCTGGCATGGTAAACATGGTAAAACGGGCTGGTGATGATGACCAGTGGCCGTTCGTTTTTTAACCGCTGTTGTTTTTTTTGCACCGCGTAATTTATCGCAAGTGCCAAGCCCTCGCGCGAACCCACCGTCGGCAAGATATTATTGGTCGGCGGGTCGATGGATAAAAAATCATTTGGCAAGTGATAACGCCGCGTCGCCCAATTTTTTATCGCCGTGCGATGCGCGCTACTCCCCAATAATTCGGGGTATTTACCAAACCCGTCGTAAAATGCCGGTTCGGCGAAAATCGGTTTTACAAAATCGGGCAGGCCGCCGTCAGGCTCCCCCACGTGTAACGGAACAATTGGGCCAGCCGGCGTGATATCGGCCAGCAACGATTCCAATTTTTGAAATGGGCCGGGCGGCAACAGGCCGTGTTTAAATTCACGGCCTAACGCCATGATATTGGCGGCGGGAAAATCGTTTTTATTTTTTTGGGTCATCACGTGGTTGATTGATGGTTAGGAAACATTGAACGGGGGATTATTTACACCAAAATGGGAAAAAAAACAAAAAAACCACGGACATAAATTTTAACCCGTCCTTTGCCCATCGGCTCTGTTACCCGGGCGGGCGGTTTGCCACCAGCTTGCGCGGGCATCGCCACCCGCGCCTTGCCTCGCCCTGCCCGTAAACGCCGGCCGCCCTAAATAATTTCAAAATAGCGGCGCAATTGCCAATCGGTGATGGCCTTCAATGCCTCGCCCTGTTCGTGGTGACGGCTGACGACGTAATTATCGACAAACAAATCGCCAAAAATTTCACGCGCGATTTTTGATTCGCTGAATAATGTCGCGGCATCGCCCAATGTGCGCGGCAGTGGGTATTTTTTCGCCGCAGGATTTTCATAGGCATTGCCGGTGATAATCGCCCGTGGTTCGATTTTGTTTTTGATGCCGTAAAAGCCCGACGCCAAGGAAGCCGCCAGCGCAAGGTAAGGGTTTTGGTCGGCGGCGGCAACGCGGTATTCAACGCGCATCGATTTTTCCGAACTGCCAATCACGCGTAATGCCGTGGTGCGGTTTTCAACCCCCCAAGCGGCGTAAAGCGGTGCCCAATAACCGGGGATAAGCCGGGTGTAGCTGTTGACGGTTGGCGCAATCATCGCCAAGAATTCTGGCATCAATAATTCTTGCCCACCGATAAAATGGCGCATCGTGTCGCTCATCTTATGGTCTTTTGCTTTATCGAAAAAAACACCCTTGCCATTGTTGTCGGTCAAGGAAAGATGGATATGCCCCGATTGCCCCGGGTAAGCGTTCGACCATTTCGCCATGAAGGTCGCCATCAGGCCATTTTTTTGCGCCAAAATTTTGGCGTAGGTTTTGAAAATCGCGGCGCGGTCGGCGGCCTCGAGCACTGGGGCTTTTTCCAGCGCGGCCTCCAGCACGCCGGGGCCGGTTTCGGTATGCAACCCCTCAAGCGGCATGCGCATCTCGTTCGACATGGCCATCAATTGGTCGTAAAACCAATGTTCCTTGCCGGCGCGCAACAATGAATAACCAAAATACCCGGGGGTCAGCGGCGTCAAGTTTTGATAATTTTTTTCGCGCACCGATTCGGGTGTTTCGCGAAATACAAAAAATTCATATTCAACCGCGGCGGTGGCATGGTAACCCATGGTTTCGCCCCAGGCGATGACTTTTTTTAATATCGACCGCGGGTCAACTTGCTTCACCCGTTCGTCGCCACCCTCGGCCAGGAACAGCAGATTCATTTCACCATTGCCCTCACCCCCTGCGCCGGCGCTGTCGCCAAAGGCCTCGGTCGGCAGGTTGCGGGCAGTTTCAACCGCGACATGCATGTTGCTGTCGGGGTAGCCAGTATCCCAATTGGTGAAAACGCCGCGGTCGTAGCTAACATCGTTGCTGTCCCAGCCAAAAATCACGTCGCAAAAACCAAAACCACTATCCAACGCGGAAAAGAATTTGTCGCGCGCCACCCATTTGCCGCGCAAAATACCATCGGTATCGCACAATGCCAATTTTACATGGGTCAAGCCACGGTCGGTGACCAATTTTTTTGCATCGTCGATTGTTTTAATAATGGGAATGGCGGATGATTTGTTTGTGTTTTTATTATTTGTATTCATGGGGACAACTCAATTCTTTTTTTAAATTTATATAACAACTATCTATCGTGCGTAATTTCTATAACGATAACATAAAAAAATCAACATCCCATATGGTCATTTTTCAATAACCAAAATGGTGATGTTGATTTTTATTACAATTCAAAATTAATTTTTGAATTTGCTTTCGGCCTGTTTAATGGCGGCCATACGTTTTGAAATGGCGGCACCAATTGGTGGGCCTTTGAAACGTTTGTTTTCAATCAAGAACCACACAATGGCGGTGATGATGAAAACGCCTATGCTAATGCTTAAGGCCAATTCATTGGGCGCTTGCACCCCCAAGAAAAAGACCAATAGCATCGCCACAAACACCAGCGCGGCAACAATTTTGTAATTGGCCTTGCCCATGTTCCATGGCCCCATTTTATTCCATTTCGATGTGCCGATGGCGAAATAGCCAGCAATCACCGGAATAGCGTAGGAGATGAAGACGAAGATAACGCACACCGCCACCACGACCGAGTATATCGAAGCGTAGGAGGTAAGTATCGCCGCCAACAGCACCACCAGCCAAATAGCATTGGCCGGCACGCGGAAGCTGGTCGAAACCTTGCGCCACACATTGGACAGCGGTAACCCGCCATCGCGCGAAAAGGCAAATACCATGCGCGAGGTTGAGGTCATGGCCGCCAACCCGCACAAAAATTGTGCCAGGGTGATACCAAGATATATCAGGAACGATGCCCAAGCCGGCATGGTGTTGATAGCCCAGAAGAACACCCCCCAGCCTTGCTTCGCGGCGTCATCCATGCTGGGAATAAACAGCAAGAACGCCACCAACATGACATAGCCGGCAATCGAAGACCACAGCACCGACCGCAAAATGCCATTTGGCACCGAGGTCGAAGCGTCGTGGGTTTCCTCCGACGTATGGGCTGATGCATCATAACCAGTGATGGTGTAGATTGGCAGGAGCAAACCCACGCCAAACAACAACCACATATTGCTGGTTTCTGGCCAGACGCCACCACCAGCATCGCCCGAATTATTGGCGAAGGTCCAAAGACGGCTGATGTCATAACCCTGAGCATAGACCAAGCACATCACGGTCAAGAAGGCCGCGGTGGCAAAGATAATATAGCCAGAAATATCGGTCAGGAAGCTGGTTAAGCGAATACCGATATGGTTGATGATACCTTGGATAATCAATGCGCCAAGCACAAAGACAACCAGATTAAGAACGTTGGCGTCGGCACCCAGCAAGGTAACCTGACCAAACATACCCAAGAAGTTATCGGTAAGGCCCAGTTTTTCGCCAAAGGCGCCACTGAAGAAATACCACAAGCCGACATCGACCGAACCCAACACGGCAACCAAGCCGATAAGATTAAACCAAGCGGTTAACCAACCAACGAAGCGGTTGCCGAGGATAGAGCCCCAGTGATAGAGGCCACCCGCGGTCGGGTAGGATGAGCTAATCTGTGCCATGCCGAGGGCGAATAGCCCCGACACCAAGCAACCAATTATCCAGCCAATGCCGATGGCACCGCCGCCGACCCCACTGGTCGCCTGGGCGATGCTGTTAATACCACCCGCCAAGATGCAGATGATACTAAAGCTAATCGCAAAGTTCGAGAACCCCGACATTTTGCGATCGAGCTCTTGGGCGTAGCCCATGCTGTGCAGAACTTTTATATCTTCTGCCGAGCCCATTTTTTTATTTTTTGCCATTGTTCTCTCCTTTTTTTTAAGTTGTAACAATAGTGTTTACAATTATGCCCCAATTATATGTCCCATATATGCCCCATTAGTCCCGTGATATGTCCCGATATGCCCCGCAACATTTCTTTAACGCCACAAGTTAGCCCATGGCACAACCGGTGATATTATTGATTTATGAAGACAAATTGTAAGGCGATAAAAAGATTTTTGCAAACAATTTTTTATCATCCTTTCATTTTTTATTTGACAAAGGTTGGTTTTTTTCACAGAGTCAGGGAATAGCGCAATGAATTTCCTCCGCAATGGGGGGAAAGATAAAAGATTTTTTAAAAGCAAATATATAAAAATTTTTTTTCTTGCGGGTGAAAAAAGAAAAGAAAATACCAAAAGCGACAACGTAACATAAAATGGGACGCAACATGGGACAACAATGTAACAATAAAACCTAACATGAAGCAACCATTAAGGAGCAAAACCATGAAAAAAATCGAATGTATCTCCCCCATCGACGGCAAATTATTGGCCAGTCGCGACACCACCAGCAATGAAGCCCTGGCCAATATCGTGGCCGAGGCAAAACGCGCGCAGAAAGAATGGGCGAAAACCCCCTTGGCCACCCGCAAAGAATATATGAAGAAATTCATGGCGGCGATGCAATCGATGAACCAAGAAATTATCCCCGAATTGGCGCAACAGATGGGCCGGCCGGTGCGATTTGGCGGCGAATGGCGCGGGTTTGACGAGCGGATGCAATTTATGTTGCAATATGCCGACCAGGCATTAAGCGACCGGTCGGCACCCGACCCGAAGGAAGGTTTTGTGCGATTCCAAGCGCGCGAGCCAGTCGGCGTGGTGATGGTTATCGCCCCGTGGAATTACCCTTACCTGACCGCCAACAGCACCATCAGCGTCGCCCTGTTATCGGGCAATGCGGTGATATTGAAACATTCGGCGCAAACCATTTTGGTGGGTGAGCGTTTTCAAAAGGCGTTTGACATGGCCGGCCTGCCAAATGGTTTATTCAGCAATGTGGTGCTTGACCATGGGCAAACCGAAAAACTATTGGGTAGCGGCGATATTAATTTCGTCAATTTCACCGGTTCGGTCGGCGGTGGCCGCGCGATTGAAAAGGCGGCGGCCGGTTCCTTCGCCGGTGTTGGCTTAGAATTGGGTGGTAAAGACCCGGCCTATGTCATGGAAAATGCCGATATCAAGGCGGCAATCGATGGTTTGGTCGATGGCGCGTTTTTTAATTCGGGGCAATGTTGTTGCGGCATCGAACGGATTTATGTTCATGAAAAAGTTTATGATGAGTTCTTATCGGGTGCCATCGAATTGACAAAAAAATACGTGCTGGATAACCCGCTGGATGAAAAAACCACCCTGGGGCCAATGGCGAATATTCGTTTTGCCAAGACAGTGCGCGACCAGGTTGCCGCCGCGATAAAAGATGGCGCGAAGCCACATATCGACCCCAAATTGTTCCCGAAAGACAATGGCAAGGATTGCTACGTCGCGCCGCAAATTTTGACCGATGTCAACCACGACATGGTGGTGATGCGCGAGGAAACATTTGGCCCGGTGGTCGGGATAATGAAGGTTAAATCGGACGCCGAAGCCGTTCAATTGATGAACGACAGCCAATTTGGCCTGACCGTTTCGTTATGGACGAACGATGTTGAACGGGCGACCACCATCGGCCGGCAACTTGACACCGGCACGGTGTTTATGAATCGTTGCGATTACGTCGACCCAGGTCTGGGTTGGACGGGCACCAAAGAAACCGGCCGTGGCATTTCGCTGGGGTTTGGTGGCTTTGACAGCGTGACAAGGCCAAAAAACTTCCACCTAAAAAAACTATAACTTTACATTAAGGAGAAAAAAATCATGACCGATAAATTCACAGGCAAGGGCAATTTTTCATACCCAACAAAAATTTGGGCCGGCGCGGGGCGCGTGCAAGATTTGCCAGCGGCCGTTAAGGAAGTGGGTTTTAAAAACCCGCTGTTGGTAACCGACAAGGGCCTGGCCACCATGCCATTGGTCAAATTGGTCAAGGATATTTTGAGCAATGGGAAAATTCCCTTTGGTTTTTTTGCCGAGGTTCAGGGCAACCCAACCGAAACCAATGTCAACGATGGGTTAAAGGTTTTTCGCGACGGCAAACACGACGGCGTGATATTGTTGGGCGGCGGGTCGGGGCTGGACGCCGGTAAAACCATCGCCTTCATGGCCGGGCAAACCCGCCCGATGTGGGATTTTGAAGATATCGGCGATTGGTGGACACGCGCCAACCCCGAGGGCATTGTTAAAACCATCGCCATTCCCACCACGGCTGGCACCGGGTCGGAGGTTGGCCGTGCGTCGGTTATTTTGAACGAACAAACCCACGAGAAAAAAATTATTTTCCACCCGCTGATGTTGCCCAGCATTGTTATTCAGGACCCCGAATTAACATTCGACCTGCCGCCATTTTTAACCGTGGCAACCGGCATGGACGCCCTGACCCATTGCATCGAATCCTTTGCCTGCCCCAATTTCCACCCGATATGCGACGGCGTGGCGTTGCAGGGGATGAGGCTTATCAAAAAATACCTACCGATTGCTTTTAAGGACGGCAAAAATACCGAGGCACGTTCGCACATGTTATTGGGTTCGGCCATGGGGGCAATGGCGTTTCAAAAAAACATGGGGGCGGTGCATTCCATCGCCCACCCGGTCGGCGGTTTTTTCAACGCCCACCATGGTTTAACCAACGGCGTGTTGTTACCCTATGTCATGGAATATAACCAAGATTATGTGAAAGATCGCTATCAAGTGATGGCGCATGTTTTGGGTTTGAAAGATACCAGCAACAAGGGCTTTATCGATTGGTTGATTGCATTCAAGGAAGAATTGGGCGTGCCAAAGGGCCTGCGCGATTTGAAGGTCACCAAGGATAAATTTTCCGTCATGGCCGAACATGCGTTGCGCGACCCCAACACGTCGGGCAATTCGCGGCCAATGACACTGGAAAACTTTGAAGAGCTTATTGAGCTGAGTTATTAGGCAACGGCCGGTTTGGCGGGGCATACCCGCGCGGCGGCTTGGCCTGGCGCGCCACACCCGCCGCGCCGTCATCATGCACGCGCCGCGCCGTTATGCGGCCGCACCCCCGTTTTACAAGCCGGCCAAATTATGCTATAAAGGTGCTATCGGAAAGGCAGTTGGTCACCCATCAATGAAGTGACCATCCAAGGAACAACATCATGATAAACGTCCTCCACAGCATCTTCGTTAAAAAATATTTTACCCTGACGGGTCGCGCGTCGCGCCGCGAATACTGGACCGGACAATTTGTTTTCTGGGCTATCCATGCCATTGCCGCCTCGATATCGTTGTCTGTCTATAAAGCATATTTTGCGCCGATAAACCCCGCCCTGGCCCCCGACATGGGGTTGCGATTCTTGGCGGCTTGTTTTATTTTTTCCTTGCCAACCTATGTCTGGCGGCATGTCGGGTGGTTGTTGCTGGCGGCGGTGGCGGGTTTTATCGCCCTTGCCATTTTTCCATTTGCAACCCTGTGGCAAATGAACATCGATTTCGTCAACGATGCGATTCGTTTTATTTCGCCGGTCGCGGCATCGGCCATTCCGGTGTTGTTGGCAACGCTTTACCTGTTGCCGCCGTCCATTTCGGTAACGGTGCGGCGGTTTCACGACCGCGGGTTGCCTGGTCTAACCCTGCTTTTTATTCCGGAAGTGGTTGGGTTTATTATCGACCTGTTGTCCGGTGCTAAAAAAACCAATCGTTACGGCGAACCGCCGGTTGTTTAACGCGGCTTAAGGGGGGTGCGATGCCCTGCGTTTTTTCTTGTATTTTTTGTGATGACGTTTTATAAAATTACATTGTTAAAAACCGCCACCGCCAACCAAATGTCCCGCCAAATGCCCGCGCCAATTACCAATTCGATAAAAAAGCTAGACAAAATCATGGTCGATGAACCGCGCGTTTATTGCGACGGGTCGGTGGTGGTTGGTGCCGGCCACCCGGGGGTTTATTTGAACCTGCGCGATAAAAAAGAAATCGAATGCCCCTATTGTGGTGCTATCTTTGCAAAAAACCAGTCGAAAATATAATCGGACAGATAATGGATTACAGCGACCTGACCTACGGCAATTTTTTTCGCCAAACTTGGTTTTATAAAATCAGCGCGCTTTTTTTACTGGTTGCCTGCCCGGGCTTTGCCATGGTGCTCTATTACACCAATCAAAATCTTGATGGTTCTTTTTATAACCTGGGGCAATATATATGGCAACATGGTTTGTGGTCGCTGTTGCATGACGCCTGGTTCTCGCGGTTTTTTGGCACCCCCACGGCCTGGGGCATTATCGGTATTTTTGCCGCCGGGCAATTGCTGTTGATGCGTATTCTGCCGGGCAAAAAATACGACGGGCCGATAACCCCCACCGGTCATGTGCCGCGTTACAAAAACAATGGGCTGTTGTCTTACATCGTTACCTATGGTTTGTTTTTTGGGTTTTCATTGCTGTGGCCGCTATTTCCGCCCAGCATTATTTACGATAATTTTGGCGATATCTTGGCGGCGTTGAATATCACCGCCCTGATGTTTTGCCTTTTCCTTTATGCCAAGGGGCGTTTTGCCCCCAGCACGCGGGATAACAGCGTCTCTTCCTCCTTCATTTTTGATTATTACTGGGGGACAGAACTTTACCCACGGCTGTTTGGTTGGGACATAAAACAATTCACCAATTGTCGATTCGGCATGACCGGTTGGTCATTGGCGGTGGTGTCCTTTGCCTTTGCGCAAAAAAATATCCATGGCGCGGCCGATTGGTCGATTATTTTATCGGCGGCCTTAATCGCGATTTATCTATTTAAATTTTTTATTTGGGAAAGCGGTTACATGCGGTCGATGGATATTATGACCGACCGCGCGGGTTTTTACATCTGCTGGGGGTGTTTGGTGTGGGTGCCGGCGGTTTACACATCGCCCGTGATGTTCATGGTCAACCACCCGATTGGTTTGCCCTTTGCCTGGGGGTTGGTGATTTTTTTATTGGGCTTGGGTTGCATCGGCGTGAATTATTGGGCCGACCGGCAACGGCAAATGGTGCGCGAAACAAATGGCAAGGCGAAAATCTGGGGGCGTGCGCCACGGTTAATTCGCGCGCCATATAAAACAATCGATGGCAAGAAAAAGGAATCGTTGCTTCTCGCCTCCGGCTTTTGGGGCATCAGTCGGCATTTCCATTATGTGCCGGAAATTGGCGCGGCATTATGCTGGTCGGTCGCCACCGGTTTTGGTTATTTCATGCCATTTTTTTACGTGGTGTTTTTGACGATATTGCTGACGCATCGGGCAATACGCGACGACAAAAAATGCGCCAAAAAATATGGGCCAGCATGGCAACAATATCGTAAACTGGTGCCATATAAAATTGTGCCTCATGTTTTTTAAGTGGCGCGGGCAGATTAAGTAGTGGTGGCCACCAGTGAGTAAAAAAGTTAAAGTGGCCAGGCCACCAAAAAAATGATAATGTTACGGCATGTCGAAAAAGGATTTATATTTGCTGGATGGCTCGGGGTATATTTTTCGTGCCTATTACGCCCTGCCGCCGTTGACGCGGTCGGATGGTTTGCCGACCGGCGCGATATTTGGTTTTTGCCAAATGTTGCTGAACGTGCTGGATAAAAAACCAGCCAACATTGCCGTGGTGTTCGATTCGGCGCGCGAAAATTTTCGCCATGAAATTTACCCGCAATATAAAGATAATCGCGGCGAAACGCCCGAGGATTTAATCCCGCAGTTCCCATTTTTTCGCCGTGCCGCCGCCGCCCTGTCCTTGCCATTGTTGGAGGAAAAAGGGTTCGAGGCCGACGATGTTATTGCCACCCTGGCGACGCGCGCCGCCGCGCAAGATTACAATGTAAAAATCTATTCGTCGGATAAGGACATGATGCAACTTATCGGTGGTAAGATAAGCCTTATCGACCCGTTTAAAAACCGCGATGTCGGGGCGGATAAGGTGATGGAAAAATTTGGCGTCGCGCCAGAGAAAGTTGCCGATGTCCAGGCATTGATGGGCGATGCGTCCGATGGTTTCCCCGGCCTGCCCGGGATTGGGCCAAAAACCGCCGCCAATTTAATCAATCAATTTGGCAATTTGGAAAACCTGTTGGCCAATGTTGATAAAATTGAAAACAAACGGCAACAGGAAATCGTGCGCGGCCATATTAAGGAAGCCAAAATTTTTCACCAATTGGCATTGTTGCGGCGCGACGCCCCGTTGCAATTAAACCCCGACCAATTGCCGGCACCGCTGGACGCCGACCCGGCGCAACAGCTGGCGGCATTGCAATTTTTTGAAGAATTGGAATTTCACAAATTGGCGCAAAAATGGCGCAATAAATTTAACCTGGGTGGCGGCGACGTGGCCCCAGCAACCACCGCGAAAACCACCGCCAGCAAGAATAAAAAAACCGAAGCAGTTGCGGCCAGCGATGGTGGTGGCAATAACTTGCCGCACGGCAATAACCTAACCCAGCCGCATTTGCCCGCCAAACAGCCCAGCGATTTTACCCCGACCATGGTGGATGAAAAAAACCTGCCGGCGGTGCTGGCCGCCATCGAAAAATTTGGCCGGGTGGGTTTTGTTTTGCTGGATAATTATTTAGCGATGGGATTAGAAAATGGCGAGGCGTTTTTGTTGCCCCTGGCCCCGCCGCCAAATAATGCAACGACCACCGACAACAATGATTTGTTTGTTGGCAATAAACAAGCCAATGACCATGCCGGCCAACCCATGCCGCAGGAAATTAAGGCCATGTTCGGCAACGACGCCATCAACAAATTTAATCACGAGGCGGTCAGCACCAGCATCGCCCTGCACCGCCATGGCGCGGGGGTGGATTATGTAACCGATGTGTCGGTGCTTCATTTTTGCCTGTTCGCTGGCGCAAAAAATGACGACATGAGCGATATCGACCAAGATTATTTGGAAAAATTTATCAAGGATTTGGCAAAAGAAGCGGCGAAGGAAAAAAATGCCGATGGTATTGCACTGCAACAACAATTATGTTTCATGGCTTATCAATTGGTGCGGCTAGGGATTTTTTACGAACAAAAATTGGCGGCCAATAAAATGACGCGCGTTTACCAACAGATAGAACGCCCCCTGCTCCCCCGTTTGGCGGCGATGGAGGAGGTCGGCATCGCCATCGATGTGGAAAAATTCACCGCGCTCGGCAAGCAAACCGATGAGAAAATTGCCAACCTTGAGAAAAAAATTTTTGACAATTTGGGGCAGGAATTTAACCTGTCCAGCCCAAAACAATTGGGCGAGGTGTTATTTAACGTCAAAAAAATCGGCGGCGACAAAATGGCCAAAACCAAAACCGGCCAATTTTCAACATCGTCCGAGGTGTTGGAAGCTTTGCAAGACGAGCATCCGGTTATCGCCGATATTTTGTATCATCGCCATTTGGAAAAATTAAACAACACCTATATTCGTAGCCTGCCGCTTTTGGCGCGGCGCGATAAAAATGGCCAGGCGCGACTCCACACCCATTTTTCATCGACCAACGCGCAAACCGGCCGGCTATCGTCGCTCAACCCCAACCTGCAAAACATTCCCATCCGCACCGCCGACGGCGTGGCGTTGCGCGAATGTTTTATTGCATCGCGCGGCAAATTATTATTGTCGCTCGATTACAGCCAAATCGAACTGCGTGTCTTGGCATTGTTATCAAGCGCACCGGCCTTGAAAAAAGCATTTTTGCGCGGCGACGATATTCACGCCTCGACCGCGGCGGAAATTTTTGACCTGCCGATTGAAAAAGTTACGCCCGAGGTGCGCCGCCGCGCCAAGGCGGTGAATTTTGGTATTATCTATGGCATTTCGGCCTTTGGCCTGTCGCGGCAATTGCAAATCCCCCAGGCCGAAGCGAAGGATATTATCAAACGTTATTTCGAAAAATTGCCCGGGATAAAAGAATTCATGGACCATGTCATCGCCACCACCGAAAAAAATCATTTTGTCGAAACATTATTTGGCCGGCGCATTTACCTGCCCGCCATCACCAGCAAGGGGCCGGCCAAGGCCTATGCCATACGCCAGGCAATGAACGCGCCATTGCAGGGCACGGCGGCCGATATTATAAAACGGGCGATGATAAAAATCGACCGCTACTTGGCCGACAATAAATTGCAACCCCATTGCCAAATGATATTGCAAATTCACGACGAATTGTTGTTCGAGGTCGACGAGGACAAGGCGACGCAAATCGAACCGGTGTTAAGGGAAATGATGAGCGAGGTGTCGTTGCTGGGGTTTGACAAACGCCACTGGCCCAGTTACGGCCCGACCAACGACAAAATCGATTGGCGCGGTCAAGAACAGGATTTTTTGCTTTTTCCGGTGGCGGGCGGGGTAGGAAAAAATTGGCGATTGGCGCATTAAGAATATTGCCCGCCGCGCGACAGCCTTAAAAAAAATCTTGCCAATAAAAAATGTCGCCGGTCGATAATTTAATTAAGGGGTGCCGCCATGACCCGTGGCGCATCGTCTGGGCGATCCTGCCGACCACGACGCGCCGGCCAATAACGTAACAATAAAAATGTTGTCAGCAACAACCCCGCCGGCACAAACATAATATACCAATGGCCCAAATGGTCTCGCGCATAATTATATGTCACCAAGTGAATGATAACAAACGCGATGGTAAGGCAAAATAATAAGCTTAAAGAACCAAAATACCTTCCCGACTTATCAACCTTGCTTCGCCACAATATCACCGCGGCAAATAGCGGAAAGAAAAAACCAAGCAGGCTATATACCACGCGCTCGGCCAGGATAAGCCAGGCATAATAATACTCGTTTTTATCCTCCTGCACCACCAACAACATTTTTATAAAAACATTGCTATCGATTTCGTTTACACTGCGCCGTTGTTTTTTTTGCTGGAAAACCGAGACATCCATGCTGTAACGCTCGAACCCCAGGCTGGTAACGCGCGGCCCGCCGACTTTAAATTCTATACCATTGTCGAGGGTTAAGATGTTATTGTTGGTCATGGCCCCTTTCTGCGCGCTAATCGCCGACACATGGCCGAGGTTTCGATTGTCAAAAATAAAAATATCGCTCAGGGCGCCATTAAAATTTTTCTTGCCGATGAATATCGTAAAGCCCGAACTGCCATAGTTGGGGCTGAAGAATCGTCCTTCCTCGACCATCGAACGGGCGATGTTTTGCGTCGCGGCAAATTTTACATCGCGGTAACCGGCCTGGCCCCAGGGCGCAAAGTAAGATTTTAAAACCAACAGGACAACAAAACCAATCAACCCCAATTTTTGCACGATGCGCAATAATTGTTTTTCGGCAATGCCAAAGCCGCGCGCCATCAATAGCTCATGGTTTTCAAATTGGCGACGCATCGCGACAAAAACACCGAACGATGCAACCAGTGGCAAAATAATCGTCAGGGCCTGGGGGCTGTAACAAACAATAATTTTTAACAACATTAGCGGGTTAAAACCGGTGGCAATAATCGCCGGCAAGGAATAGATAATTTGCCCGAGCAATAAAATGCCGAGCAACACGCCGCTACTGGCTAAAATAGTGCGGCGGTAGCTATTAAAAAAATACCCGCCCAACAGGTTGCCGGCAGAAAAGGCGACTTTTTTTCGCAACGGGTAGGGGAAGGCGGCGGGCGTGGGCGTGGGCATAAAAATTTAATCGGCCATCTGCTTTATCACTTTTTTCATCACCGAGGGAAGAGGCAAGGAGGCCAATTTATCATCCGCCACCCATATCATATTATCCGCCGCCTTGCCTTGCTTTGCCTTACCATCGGCAGGGGTTTTTTCAGAAAAAACCAGCGATAACACCAACCGCCGATGGGTCAAATCATGCACCACGCAATTATTTTTAAGCTGTTTGATAATGTTTTGTTGTTTCATTTTGGCAACCTGCTGGTCGAGCATTTTTAAGTCACGCACCAGCGGCGTCATGGGGAACACCAACAACCCCTGATACAGGCCGGCTGATATATCTGTTACCGGTTTTATTGCCTTGGCGGTTTTTGGCTTGGTGTTTTTTTTATTGACCGGTCGCCGTTCCAACAAATATTCGCCGTTGCTGTTTTTGCAAATCAACACCGCGCCATAAAAAATTGGCTTGGCTTTTTTTATTTTTGGTTGCGGGTAATCGCGCCATTTTTTTTTACCCAAACATTCGGCCTGCAATGGGCAATTGTCGCAGGCTGGGCTTTCGACGCGGCATATTAAATTGGCCAGGTCCATCATCGCCTGCACCCAATCGGACATGACAAAATTTTTTGGCAATTGCTTGGCGGGCAAGACTATTTCATCCAACATTATTCGCCCTATCACTTTGTTACTTGAGGGCAATATGGTTCGCCCTATCACTTCGTTACTTGAGGGCAATATGGTTCGCCCTACCACTTCGTT
>JASGCL010000018.1:0-7781 GCA_030054115.1 Hydrotalea sp. | reverse complement strand
TTCGCCCTATCACTTCGTTACTTGAGGGCAATATGGTTCGCCCTACCACTTCGTTACTTGAGGGCAATATGGTTCGCCCTATCACTTCGTTACTTGAGGGCAATATGGTTCGCCCTACCACTTCGTTGCTTGAGGGCAATGGATTCTGCCCTACCGCGTCTATGTTTAACGGCGGGCTCGCCAAAAGTTTTTTTATTGTCGGTGCGGTGGTTTGGCTTAAATCTTTTTTTAAAAAACGCGATAAAACACGAATGATATTGCCGTCCAGCGGAATGGTTTTTTGTTGAAAGGATAAGGCGGCAATCGCCCGCGCGGTGTAATCGCCCACCCCGGGCAATTTTTTTATTTCGGGCGCGGTGCGCGGCCAAACGCCATGCCATTGGTTGGTCACCATCTGCGCCGCGGCAAATAAATTATGGGCGCGGCGATAATAACCCAAACCCGCCCAAGCGTCGAGCACCGCCGTAATGCCGCCCGCCACCATTTTTTGCGGCGTCGGGAATTGCGCCATAAAAATCGGAAATCGTTTGGCAATGGTCGCGACCGTGGTTTGTTGCAACATGACCTCGCTGACCAACGCCGCCCATGGGTCTTGCGATGATTTTATTTTGCGCCACGATAATTGATATGGCGCGTCCGGTTGGTTGCGCGCGTTATGGTAAAACCAATCGAGCAAGGCAGAAATGGTTTTTTTATCCATTTTTTTATAGCGATTTAATAATCGTAAAAACCTTTCTTGGTTTTTCGGCCAAGGTGACCAGTTTTCACCAAATCGCTCAGCATCGCCGCCGGCCGATAATGTTCTTCGCCGCTGTTGTCGGCCAGGCTGTGCAATATCGATTCGCAGGTATCAAGCCCGATGAAATCGAGCAAGGCCAGCGGCCCCATTTTATAACCCGCGCCGAGCATCATCGCCTTATCAATATCATCGCGGCTGGCCACGCCGGCCGCCAATAATTTCACCGCCTCGTTAAGGTAGGGCACCAACAGGCGGTTCAGCACAAAACCCGGCGTGTCGCGCAACACCACCGCCTGCTTCGCCAATTTTTTTTCGATGATGTCCTTTATCATTGGCGCGTGGCCGGCGGCGGTTTCATCGGTGGTGATAATTTCGACCAGCGGCATCAGCGGTGCCGGATTCATAAAATGAATGCCGAGGAAATTCTGCGCGCTTGGGCTGTAACCCTGCAGGGTTTTAATCGACAGGGCCGAGGTGTTGCTGGCGACAATAACATTGGGCCTATCGCGCAAAATGGTTTTTAGTTGGCCGTAGAGTTTTTCCTTGGCCGGCAGGTTTTCGATAATTGCCTCGATAAGCAAATCGCACACTTGCAGGCCATTCATATCTTGGCTGAAGGTAATTTTTTTTGCAATGTCATCGGGCGATTGCGCCGCCAACAGGTTTTTTTCTTGTAATTTTTTTAAGGAGCCAGCTATTTCTTTCTGTGCGGTGGCCAGGGCAATATCGTTGCTGTCGCACAACATGACCGCAAAACCGGCGGTGGCAAAAACCTGCGCAATGCCGCGCCCCATTTGTCCGGCACCGATAACGCCAATGTTTTTTATGGTGGGCGTGATATTGTTATTGCTCATGTTCTTGCTTTATCAAGCTTTCGATATTTTGTAAAACGAAAGGGTAAAGTTCATGTTCCAACGCCAATACCTTATCGGCCAGCGAACCCGCCGTGTCGTTCGGCAAAACGCGAACCGCCCGTTGCGCCAACAACGGCCCGCCGTCCAACGTCTCATCGACAATATGCACCGAACAACCATGTTCCTTATCACCCGCCGCAATCGCCCGCTGGTGCGTGTCAAGCCCGGGGTATTTCGGCAATAATGACGGGTGGATATTCAGGATGCGGTTTTTAAATTGGCGCGCAAAATCCGGCGACAGGATTTTCATAAAACCGGCCAGCAAAATATAATATATTTGTTCGCGGGCGATAAATTCTTGCAATGTTTTTTCGGCGGCGGCGCGCCCGGCGTTATAATCCAACAACAACAGCGGAATGTTTTTCTTGCGGGCGTAATCCAATCCTGTTGCTTTTGGGTTGTCGCTGGCCACGGCAATAATTTGGTGATGCGGGTTAACCGCCATGTCATCGGCCAGGGCGATGAAATTACTGCCGCGCCCCGACAATAATATCATAACCCGCGTCTTATCCGTCATGGCATTATATGGTCTTATGTTGATTATTCTATCACCACCGATGGGGCGGTGGGCGTTTTTTTTGTTTCCACCATACCTAGGTCAAACACCGCCTCGCCCATTTTTTGTAATTTATCCTTGACGATTTTTTCCTTATCAGCCGCCACCATCAACACCATGCCGATGCCGCAATTGAAACTGCGGAACATATCGTCGTCTTTTATCTTACCCAGGTCTTGCAACCAGCGAAATTGTTCGGGCATTGCCCAGGATGATTTTGCAATATGCGCCGATAGGTTTTTGCCAAACACCCGTGGCGGATTTTCTAACAAACCGCCACCGGTGATATGCGCCGCCGCGCTGATGTCGCCGCCAATCGCGTCAAATATCTTTTTGTAAATCCGCGTCGGGGTCAGCAGGTCATGCGCCAAATTCTCAGCCGATGATTTTGTTTTATAGGGGGCGACAGCCCGCTCATCAATCTTATGGGTTTTTAACATCTGCCTTATCAAGCTAAACCCATTGCTGTGAAAACCAGATGACGCCAGCCCCAACAATTTATCGCCCGCCACCACCGCCGGCCGTTTGTCGTAATTTTCCCGTTCGACCGCCCCCATGACAAAACCGGCTAAATCCAATTTGCCGCCGTCGTAAAACCCGGGCATCTCCGCCGTTTCGCCGCCGGCCAAAACGCAATCGGCGGTGGCGCAGGCGGCAACGATGCTGGCCAAAATTTTTTCGGCAACCGCCCTGTCCAATTTGCCGGTGGCGTAATAATCTAAAAAGGCCAAGGGTGTCGCCCCCAGCACCAAAATATCATTCACCGCCATGGCCACCAAATCGAACCCAATGCCAGCAAAATGATTGTGGGCAATCGCCAGGTCTAATTTTGTGCCCACCCCGTCGCATGACAACATCAACAATGGGTCGCGAAAACCGGTTTTCGCCATATCGAGCACCGCGGCAAAACCGCCGATGCCGGCGCGTAAAAATGGTTGGTGGGTTTTTTGCGCCATCACCCCGATGGCGTCGGCAAAATCATTGCCGGCGGTTATATCAACGCCGGCGCGGGCATAGGCGTCGTTGAGGGCGTCGTTAGGGGCATCATTTGGCGCGTTGTTAGGGGCGTCGGGGTTTTTTGTCATGTTGCTTGATAAAAGGATTCTTTTGAAAAGAAAATGTTTTTTTGTTAAGGCTGGCCCAGCGATTTCTTTTTAAAGGATTCTTTGGAAGACCCCAGCGACGGGTTTCCGCAATGCACCAATCTAACAGCAATGACCCCAACCCAACTATTACTTCCCTTACCAAAAAAAACCGGTTGGCACAAACTGCCGCTGGTTGTATCGGCGCAAAATGCCGATACCATCGCCCTGCTTGAACGGCCGGAACAATGGCAAGACGGCGTGCTGTCGCTGGTCGGCGGCCAGGGTTCGGGGAAAAGTTTCATCGCCTGGTATTTGTTCGACCCGGCGTCGCGCATTGCTTCCTCGGCTTCCTCGGCTTCGCCTGATTCCGGTGCGCAACGCCACCGCCATATTGGCCGGATTATCGACAAAAATAACTTGGCCGGCTTGGGCCAGGAAAAACTGCCCCCCGACCAGGTGGTTATTTGGGATAATGTCGATAATGACCTGGCGCAATTATCGGCGGCGTCAGCCGAGGGATTGTGCCATTTTTTTAACCAACCAAAATCGGCGCGGCCAAAATTGTTGTTGTTATCGCAACGGCCATTGCCTTGGTTGTTGCAACAACATCGTCAAATTATTTTGCCAGATTTGGCGTCGCGCCTGTCGTTGGTGGCGGGGGTGGAATTATTGGCCGACGATGAATCGTTGCGCGCGCAAATGTTCGGTTTTTTTGCCGAACGCCAGGTGGCGGTCGATGATAAAATCATCGCCAGCATCCTGCGCCATGCACCACGTAGCCACGACGGGCTTCACCAATTGCTGGCGCGGCTTGACGATTTTTCCCTGCGCACCAAAAAACCAATCCAACGCAAAATGATTCAGCAATGGCTGGGGGATGAGCCCGACAAAGATTAACCTTGGGACTAAACTTGGGATTAATTTTGGGACTAACCTTGGGCTTAAATTTGACTCAGCACATGCTCGGCGGAGGAGACCTTATACTCGCCCGGGCCTTCGACAAACAAATGCGTGATTTTTGTGCCGTCAAGCACCATGGCGTAACGTTCGGAACGCACCCCCAAACCGGCGGCGATTAAATCTAACGTCAATCCCCATTTTTGGGTCAGGGCGCATGACCCATCGGCTATCATGGTTAGATGGCCGGCGGAATTTTCGGCTTTCTCCCACGCCTGCATAACAAACACATCATTCACCGCCAGGCACAGGATTTTATCAACCCCCTTGGCGCGCAATTCGCTTTCCTTGTTAATATAACTCGGCAGGTGCTTCATGGCGCAGGTCGGGGTAAATGCCCCGGGCACGGCGAACAGCACGGTGCGCTTGCCCAATAATTCATGGAGCATGGCGGCCTCGCCACCATTTTTTCCGACCACCGTGATTTTTTCGTTTTCAACATTATCGCCGACTTTTATCATTTTTTTTTCTTTCTATTTTTTTGAAGGTTTGTTTTTGCCAATTGTATTATCATGGTAACAGATTTATAATCGCAACACAAAATAAAATGACCGACAATAATCAATCAACGACCAACCAAATTTTGCGCGTAACACCGCTCGCCCTTAAACCCTTGGCAATCGGTCGCGGCGGCATGGGGGTAAAAAGGGCGGAGGGCGACGGCATAACCCCCCTGGGCGATTTTGCCATCACCGCCATTATGTATCGCGCCGACCGCGTGGCCGCGCCGCAAACCACCCTGCCCTGCCGCGCCATTGCGCCAGATGATATTTGGGTCGACGACGCCAATTCGACCGATTATAACAAATTATTATCGGCGCGCCATTATCCCCTGTCGCACGAAAAATTATGGCGCGACGACCATCTTTACGATTTGCTGGCGGTGTTGGATTACAACATGAACCCCATTGTCGCCGGTCGCGGCAGTGCGATTTTTATTCACCTGGCGCGCGATATGGGCAATGGAGAATTTGCCAAGACCGAAGGTTGCCTGGCCATCACGCCGGCCGATTTTTATAACCTGGCGAAAACCGCCACCGCCGCCAGTCGGTTGCATATTGGGAATGATGGTATTTACCTAATTAACAGCTGATAAAAAAAAACAACGTCAAACATACACTTGACAAGCTGGGTTTTTTACGCCATAGAGGTTACATGAAAGTTACATCATCGCTCAAAACACTGCGCAACCGCGACAAAGATTGCCAATTGGTAAAACGCCGTGGCCGGATTTATATTATCAATAAAAAAAATCCCCGCTACAAAGCGCGCCAAGGTTATTAAACCTCGGGCTGGTCTGGTATCGGGCTTATTGCATCATTGTTGATTACAGCGATTTTATATCGCCGGTTTTTAATCACCATTTCGGTTGGCAACATTGAAATGGCATTAAATTGAGAAGATTAATTTGGGACGTTTTTATTTTATGGCTTGTAGTTTGATGTTATAGTTTTTACCATGGTTAACCTATCGCAACAATTTGCCCCTTATTTTTCTCAACCCCTCGCTTGGCAAAAAAAAAACGGGTTCATCGTTATCACTGGTGGTTTGGGGTTTATCGGTTCTTGCCTCGCCAATTTTTTTATGGCCGCTGGTCAAAATATTTTACTGGTCGATGACGCCAGCGACGAAAAATTAAACAATGTAAAATGCCTGCCGCCCGCCGCGCCATCGATGTTAAAACCAAAACCACGTTATTTGTTGTCGCGGGTTTTTCCCAAACACCTACCCCTGCCGCCGATTATCACCCCCGATGAATTGCTGGGTTTAACCCGCAGTCATTATCACAAAAAAAATATCATCGCCATTGTGCATCTTGGCGCGGTCAGCGACACGCGGAGCAGTGATGAAGACATCGTCCTGACCAAAAACACCGACTTCAGCGCGGCCATGTGGCAAAAATCAATCGATTGGGGCATACCGCTTATTTATGCCTCGACCGCCGCGACCTACGGCGATGGGTCAGCCGGTTTTGCCGAGCCAACCACCCTGGCCGATTTGGAAAAACTAAAGCCGCTTAATTTATACGGCCGGTCAAAACACCTGTTTGATTTGCAGGTCATGGCCGCCAAGCAAGACCAAGCGGTCAACCAAAGCAAGACACCATTGACGCCGCCGTTTTTTGCCGGCTTAAAATTTTTCAATGTGTTTGGCCCCAATGAATATCACAAGGGGGCGCAATCGTCGGTTATCCCACGATTTTATAACCAGGCCTATGACACGCAAAAAATAAAATTATTTTCATCAACCGACCGGGCAATAAAAAACGGCGAACAAACCCGCGATTTCGTTTGGGTGATGGATTGCATTTGCGTCATGGTAAAATTGTTGCAATTTTATTACAGCCACAAATCGAGCAAGCAAGACGATAAGGATTTTCTATATCAATCATCGGGCATTTTTAATGTTGGGTCGGGCCAGGCCACCAGTTTTAACCAATTGGTATCATTCATGTTGCCGCACCTGCCGCGCGCGGCCAGCGGCACAACTATCGATTATATCCCAACGCCAGCCGATTTGGTGCAACATTACCAAAACCATACCCGCGCCGTGATTGACGGCTTGCGGCAATTGATTGGTTTTAAACCAACGCCGGTTGCCACCGCGGTGGGTTTTTACATCAACGATTTTTTAAAACCAACCCCCATGAAACGCTAACCACCATGGCCTACCTCCACCAATTGAACCCCATTGCGTTCCATGTTTTTGGTTGGCCGATCTATTGGTATGGCTTGGCCTATATGGCTGGGTTTTTGTTTTGCCGTTATTGGGTGCCGCGTTGTTACAACCAAACCCGCGCCGTCATGGCGCAACAACCATCACGCGCCGCGCCAATGCCAAATCTTGCGGGCAAAGATTGGGACGATTTTTTATTCTATGGTATTTTGGCCACCCTGGTCGGTGGCCGCTTGGGGTTTATTTTGCTTTACCATCGCGATTATTTTTTTCACCTATCGCCCGTTGATTGGTGGCAATGGTTTGCGGTGTGGCAGGGTGGCATGGCGTTTCACGGCGCGGCCGTCGGGTTGTTTATTGCGTCGCTATGGTTTTGTCGCCAGAAAAAAATCGACCCATGGTTATTCGTCGATAATTTTACACGCGCCGTGCCGATGGCATTGTTCGTTGGTCGATTGGCCAATTTTATCAATGGCGAGCTAGTTGGCCGCGTCATCACCAATGATTTTTGGCGGGCAAAAATCGGCGTGGTCTTCCCGCTGGTCGATGACCAACCGCGTTACCCCAGCCAACTTTTTGAGGCAATGTTTGAGGGGTTGATTTTATTCGCGCTACTTCACGTTTTGGCCAGCTATAAAAACCACTTGGCAAAAAATTTTAAAAAGGGCAAGGGCGCATCGACCCTATCCTTACGCCTGCCGCACGGCATTGTGTTTTGCGGCTTTTTATTTTTTTATGGCCTGTTCCGGTTTTGCGTCGAATTTTTACGCGACCCGCAGGATGGTTACATCGGGCCACTAACCGCTGGTCAATTTTGGTGCCTGATAATGGCGGCGGCGGGGGTGGGGATTGCC
>JASGCL010000017.1 GCA_030054115.1 Hydrotalea sp. | reverse complement strand
TATTGCTGAACGCAATATCGCTCGCAACGATTTCGAGAATGACGGACGGTGGGGTGTTAAAAAAACGGCGGAGCGTTAAAAATTGATACCCAAACCCGCGCCGATGAAGAGGGCGAGTGGGCCGGCTTTGCTGGTGTAAGTTATCGCGCCGGATGTTGTGGTGCCGCTAACCGAACCCTCGCTACCGAAATAACGCACGTCCAACAATCCGTGGATATATTTAACATTGATGTCGAAATGGAGCAGGTTGTTGTCATATTCCAACGCAACCTGTGGCACCAACACAAAACCCGCGTCGTCCTTGGCCGAACCGCCAGCCGAATCGGCCGATGGGGCTGGGGCGTTACAGGTGGTGCCATTCCATGTGTAACCCTGAGCCGCCTTAACATCGCAGGCCGCTGTGTCCTGAGCAAGTTTCGCCGCCGCCGCCGCTTGCGCTGCCGCTTGCGCCGCCGCCGTTACCCTTGCCTCAACCGCCGCCGCCGCCGCTTCACCAGTTGCACCTCCACCAAACCGCGTTACATAATCCGCCCGCGATTCAAATATGCTGACGGAGGTAATAGCGGTTGTATTCGGAGGGTTATTCCTATTCAATTGGGCAAGGGCGTTGGTTCTGTCGGTATTGCTGGTCACGCCAGTTAATTGACGCCACAAGCCATAGGAGACGGTGCCGTTTTGATATTCAAAATAAACAACTTCATTATTTATACTATCCACAGCATTGTTATCGTCAGAAAAATTATAACCTGTGCCACTGTTGGGTGCAGAGGGAAATCCTTGGGCACTGATAACACATTGTCCAACCGCGAGATTAACCGGAGAACTGCCGCCAATAGAATCTGCACAAAAAACGGTGGCGTCGTTTATTGCATAAACCGCACCCCCCGCCACTTTCACACCGGCCTTGACTTGCGCGCCGCTGGCCGACAGGTTTTTTGCCCAGCTGACATCGGACAGGCTGAAACCAACCCCCAACCCAACGCGCAAACCCCAATTGTCGGCGGAATCCAATTTAAACCGATAACTGGGCGTAATGGTCATTACGTGGTATGGCGCGTCGTAATTATATTCCATGCCCGCATTTGTGCCGGTGCCACCGCCCGACCATTTATGATTAAAACCCAAATAATCGGCGGACAGGCCAAATCCGCTTTTGCTGGTCCAACCAAGAGATACGCCGTAACCAACCCCGCCCGTGGATTTGGATTTATTATCGCCCGGATTTGACCCGCCGGTTTTTGACCAATCGCCGGCGAAGCTGTAAACATAACCGACATCGGCCTTTAACATTAATTTCCCCGCGACCGCGTTCGCAAGCAGGGGGCCGTTCGCACCCGTGCCGTTACCGACATTTGCTTTATTGCCAGCATTTTGGGCATTGGCGTGGGTGGTGAAAACCGCGCTGGATAGCGTGAGGGCAATTAACAGCGTGGCCGTTATTTTGGTGGATAATTTATTTTTCATGATGTTTGATTGTTAAAAATTGATACCCAAACCCGCGCCGATGAAGAGGGCGAGGGGGCCGGCTTTCGAGGTGTAAGTTATTGCGCCGCTTGAGGCTGAGCCACTAACCGCACCCTCACTACCGAAATAACGCACGTCCAACAGCCCGTGAATATATTTAACATTGATGTCGAAATGGAGCAGGTTGTTGTCATATTCCAAAGCAACCTGTGGCGCCAGCACAAAACCGGCATCGTCCTTCGCCGAACCGCCGGCCGATGGCCCCGCCGCATCCACTGCCGCCGCCGCCGCTTCACCATTGGCATAGGTGCCAGCCGCCACACCATTATAACTGGCGCAATGGTCGGCTCGGGCATCACAACGCGCCACATATTGTTCGCGGGTTTCAAGCGTCGGCACGCTGTGCGAGGTAGAATTGCTAAACTTGCTTCTAGTGGTTACATTTGGCGCAAATAAAGCATCTTCGCTGTTGTTAAATAACAACCGCCACACACCGTAGGACAGGAAATCCGCGTTGGCTATCCCAAGGTAGGGATCTGACACTGCCAACAATCCGGCAATTGATTTATCGGTTAACCCCGATGCAACCGACGCAGGAAGCCCCAGCCTAAAACATTGCAAAGGGTCACCACCAAGACCATCGTAGGAGGGACCGCCCAAGCTGTCAGAATAAGTCCAACCTGCAGTTGCTGTGCCGCCCACACAACCAGTCGCACCAGTGGCCGCTGTAGGATTAGTCTGTTGGGGGGTGAAAACAGCCCCGCCCGCCACTTTCGTGCCGTTGCTTTGCGCGTTACCGACCGCCGTTTTATTTGCCCAATTTACATCGGACAGGCTGAAACCAACCCCCAACCCAACCCGCAAACCCCAATTGTCGGCGGAATCCAATTTAAACCGATAACTGGGCGTAATGGTCATTACATGATACGGTGCGTCGTAATTATATTCCATGCCCGCATTGGTGCCGGTGCCACCGCCCGACCATTTATGGTTGAACCCCAAATAATCGGCCGACAGGCCGAATCCGCTTTTACTCGTCCAACCAAGAGATACGCCGTAACCGACACCGCCGGTCGCGGCCGATTTATTGTCGCCGTTTTTGGGTGCATCGGCATTGCCAGTTTTTGACCAATCGCCGGCGAAGCTGTAAACATAACCGACATCGGCCTTTAACAATAATTTTCCCGCCACCGCATTGGCAAGCAATGGGCCGTTTGCACCCGTGCCTGAATTGGACGATTTCGCGGTTTGCGCATTGGCAAGGTTGGCGTGGGTTGCGCCCGTCAAGATGGTGGTCAGCAATAAAACCGATGTATTTAACAGGTTGTTTTTCATATATTTTTTTATGGTTTTAATCTTTCCCGATATCATCGTTATAAAAATAGAAAATTCGCTTAATGCTATTTCTAGTTGCTTTTTTACCAGTGTCTCCCCGCCCTGTCAATATCATCCTATAATTTCATTTATAGAATTTTCTCTTTAAAGGAGTTTTTTGTAACAAAGCGGTTTTTTTTGGCTTTTACCGGCGGAGTAACAAATTAAAATTGCTTGCGTGGGGTGGTGATGCGTATGACGTTGATGATGCCGGCGAGAATGCCCAAAAACCCAAGAATAATCGTCAGCCACGGCCGCGTGCCCAACCATTTATCCAGTCCCCAGCCAAAACCAACCCCGACCGCCAGGGTGACAAACATCTCCAACGCCATGGTAACGCCGTAACCGTAGCTATCCGCGCCGCTATCGGTTTCGTTGATTTCATTGTTTTTTTTGGCCAAGCGGCGGGGCAATTGGTGGGCATCGACCGATTTTTTAAGCCGGCCCAAACGTTCGGTCAATAATTCCGATTCACGTTGCGATTCGCGGGCGGATTTGGCCATGGAGTCGGCCGCGTCGTCTAAATATCGGTTTTTTTCTTTATTTTTTGTCATTTTTGTTTGCTGTATTTTTCTATTTTTTGCCCAATTCGCCGATGCACCATTATAAACCATAGTGGCCGGCTTGTCATAATTATATATTGACGCCCATTTAATGAACTTAAAAGCAGAATATATTAGAAAAATATTGGAAAAAAGTTTTTTTTATGATGCTTCCCGTCATTTTTTGCATACTTATTGCAAGCAATAGTTTCTATTTTAAGATTGTTATTATTTTATTTGCTATTTTTAATAAATAAAATACTTGGACATTCAATAAAAAACTGTTAGAATAACAACAAGATACGAAGAACGAATTCTATTCGGGAATCGTTTTATCTTGTTATTCATGAGAAAGGGGACATAATCATGAAAAAGAAGAAGCTTTTGGTATTGACCATTCTGGTGGCAACAGGGTTCTGCATTTCGTTTAGCACAGGCCTTGCCGCGACTAAAAAAATAAAACCCGTTAAGAAAAAAAATAGCTCATTGTTGTTCGCAAGCAATGGAGCGGCGCAATCAGCGTTGTTTTATAATTCCGGTACGGGCAGTAAGGGACCGCTGTTGGCGAATAAAGTTGCTGGAAAATTGATGCTTAAGGCTGATTTGGGAGGTGTTTACATCTTTGGTGGTAAATGGACAAAATCCGGTAGCATGCTTTCTATAAACGACGGTGATAATCAATCATCGGGCGCGAACGCAATCGGTTATGGCGCAAGCTTAGGTTGGACAAGTAAAATCAATTTTGGCCTATCGGCAGATTACTTGGGTTTTGAGCATAAATGGATTGGTGCAGGTGCAGGGCAGAACGGTGCAAGTAATTATAATTATGATGTCAAACATAATATTATAACATTTGTGCCAAGTTATAGAATCAGGCTCGATTCGTCCGACCGTTGGGGTTTGCGCCTGGGGCTTGGGTTGGGATTCGATATTTCGGATATGAAATGGGCAAAAAATCTTACCAGCGGCGGCACGCAAGCCAATGGTTTGAAAGTCGCTGGTGGGGCGATTTATCGTCCAGTTGATATTAATGTTGATAATAAATTTAATACTAACAGCTGTATTGTCACAGCTATCAGTGATTCAGAGGGGCATGATTTTAGCAATGGTCATCCTAATTCATTAAGCGCAAGCGTTAGCGGTTTATGGGTCAGCCCTGGGGACTGTAGTGCGCCCGCTACCGATGCAGATATTGTTAGTTATTTAGAACAAAGCGGCGCACCATTTGAAAATGCTAGCGGCGCCAGCCCTGCCGCTATCGAGTATTTTTCTGGCACGGTGGCCTACAACGTTTGGAAGCAAATTCTTGCTGTTGATAATAATGCAACGGGGGCGAGGGCTTTACGTAATGCGATGAGCTTTCAATCTGGCGCAGGGGGCGCAGGGGGCGCGATGGGTTCTGTTGGCGGAAATGGCAGTGGGGTTATTGCGCCAGTCACAATAAATGATTTAATTTGGAGCGAGTTAAGTTATGCCACGCAAAGTGCCCTTAAAGCGACAGGCCTGGTTACAAATAATATAACAATTGTTTACGCCAACGCCACGTCATCGGGTGACGGCGCAACAAATAATAGACTTGGTTTTATTATTGCGCCGCAAGCCTCGGTTGAATTTGATAATGGCATGCTTCACGCCGACATTAATATAAAATATTTACATGAATTATTAGATGTCAATTATTTTGGCAGTGAGGGATCGGTTGATGCCACGGAATCCTCGGGCGCGATAACTTATACCAATAAAGCGGGGCCGCTCGCCCTGTTTATTGGCGCAGGCATTGGTATTAACTTTTAGGCAAACAAATAGGTAAGTAAAAAAAAATCGAAACAAGCTTCTTCGTTTTGAAGAAAGTAGACAGGGGGGCATCATGTCTATCAATTTTAATAATCCAGCGAGTCTTAACCTCTCGCTATTGGAAAACAACCCGGCTGGTCAGGGTATTGGCAGTTTTGTCGCCAATGACACCTCGGGCGGGTTGGTAACCTATAGTTTATCGGGTGCGTCTGCTGGATTTTTTTCGATTGATAACAATGGCGTGCTCCTTCCTGTCCGCTCCTTTAACTATGAACAGCCGGCTGATAACGGCGGCGATAATATATATGATGTGGTGATAACCGCGCGCGGCACAAGCGGCGCGGTGTCGGAAGCCTTGGCGGTGCGGGTGCTTAACACCAGCGAACCGCCGGTGTTTGCCTCGCCCAATATTGTTGCGGTGCCAAAAAATAGCACCGGCGATTTTTATCAAATTTTAACCAACAATATCAACCAAGCCGACGCCATTGTGGGTTATCAATTACGCGGGCCGGACGCCGCGTTGTTCACGCTGGATTCGGCGACTGGTAATATCTCGTTCCTTGCCACACCCAATTACAATGTTAATGGTGATAATAATTACAGCATTGTCGCGGTGGTTAATGCCAGCGGCCCGAATGGCACCTACGCCACCAGTCAAGCGGTGCAGGTCAATGTTGTTAACGAAACGCCGGCGGTGTTTGCATCGGCCAGTAACGCGGTTAATCTAACCGCCGACAACAGCAACGCATTTTACCAACTCAGCAATGTTATCGACAAGCCGACAGCTGTAAATAGCTATCAAATACTCAGCGGCAAGGATGAAAATTTATTCTGGATAGATGGTGATGGGGCGATTTACGCTAAGAATGGTTTTGATTACGATACTGACCGCCATCATTACAGCATCGTCGTCGCCGTAACCACCGGTCCGAATAATTTTGTCGCCAGTCAATTGGTGACCATCGAATTACAACCATCAACCGCACAGCCCGGCTTTGCAGAATATCAAAACGACGTAACGACCTATCAAAACAGCAATATCATCACCACCGTCGAGGCGGCGGGGGCGGGGGTATATAGCTATCGGTTGTTTTGGGGCGACCTGGATTTTATCAGCATCGACAGTGCCAGCGGCCAATTGTCATTTATTAGTAACAGCAAAGAACATTACGCGGTGTGGGTGGAGGCGAGCAATAACCTTGGCCAACAATATTATCAATTTGTGAATATCGATGTTGTGCCGGGCAACGCGCCGACCACGCCGGCCTATCGTATTGGCTTCAGCGCGGGGGATTCGGGTGGCACGCTGGAAATCAGCGAAAACAATGTGTTTGGTTTGCCGGTGGGTAATTATAATGTGACAGACAATACCGCCAACGGCATTGATTACAGCATTATCGGCGGCGACCAATTGGATTTTGCCATCGACAGCAATGGGCAATTAATATTTAATGAGGTTGCCTATTACAAAACCAAAAACAATTACAGCGTCGTGGTGGTCGCCACCGGCCATGATAACAATGGCGCGATACACCAGATTTCTCAAGCGGTGCATTTGATTATTGACCAGGTGGGCGGCGCCAATGGTTCATCGGGCGGTGGTGCCAATGGCGCGGTGGGGTCATCGCCGGTTTGGACACCGATTACTGGCCGGCAATATGTTTTGGAAAACACAGTTGGCACCGGGGTTTTCCTCAATGCCGTCGACCCCGCTGGTATTTATAATGTTAGCTATTCCTTAAGCGATAATCGTTTTTCGATTAACGACGATGGCGAGGTGATGTTTGTCAACGCGCCCAATTATGAAAATACCTTGCAACCGAAACTATTTACCCTGGTGGCGACCGCCTTTGACATGAATGGTGGCGCGGCCGCGACATCGGTCAGCACGGTGATTGAGGTATTAAACACCAACGACAGCCAACCGCAAATTTATGACGATAGCCATCTGCTTATCAATGGCGTTACCGACAATTATATTTTTGCCGCCAACCAACCGATAGATTGGTCGCTGAGCTTTAGCGCCAGCGACCCCGATGGCGGGCTGGTGGCTTTTTCCTTAAGCGACAATGTCAATTTTAGCCTCGACAATGGCAATGTGACCTACATCGGCCCACAAAATGGCACGGCGCAACATTACACGGTGCAACTTATCGCGACCTCGCTTTATCAACCGAACGCCGGCGGGGTTGACGCCGGCAATGTGGCCAGCATCACGCAAATTATCGATATCGTTGGCAACCCCACACCAACGCCAAATATCCCCGGGTTTGTCGGCGGCAATGGTGGCGGCTTGGGCGGCAACGGCGCGGTGTTGGCCAGCATTGATGAAAACAACGCGCCAAACATTGTGGTGGGGAACTTCCTTGCCACCGACGCCGGCGGCGTGGCAATTTCTTACAGCGTCGATGGTGCGAATTTTTCCATCGACCAAAATGGCCTGCTGTATTTTCAATCGGCGAGCGATTATGAAGCGACCAAATTTTATTCGGCGGTTATCACGGCCAGCGTCGATGGCAACAGCATCAGCCAATCATTCGTCCTTGATATTTTAAACACCAACGACAACGCCCCCGCATTATCGGGCGCGGCGATTGGCGCGGTGTTTGAAAACAACGCCGCCGGCATCGCCCTTGGGTTATACCAAGCAAGCGACGCCGACGGCGGTGCGATTTCCTACAGCGTCGACAATGGCAATTTTTCCATCGACCAAAACGGCTTGCTGTATTTTAATTCGGCGGCCGATTATGAAGCGACAAAATTTTATTCGGTTATAGTTACTGCGACATCACAAAACCAACCAGATAATGGCAACGCCAGTAATGTTGTTACCAAATTGGTGGTGGTCAATGTGTTAAACGCCAACGACAACAATATCCAATTAGTGGGTGCCGCGCCGGCAAGTTTTGCCATCAACCCCAACAATACGGCCGGCCTGGCACTTGGTAATTACAGCGCACTCGACGCGGATGGTGGGTCGGTGCTTTACCAAATCAACGACTATGTTAATTTTTCCATCGACCAACAGGGCGAATTGTATTTTGCTAAGGTTGCGCGTTACAGCACGCAATCAAGCTACAGCGTGATGGTAACGGCGATAAGCCTGGGCCAACCAATTGTTGGCAATGGTAATAATTATGCCAGCGAATTGGTGGTGGTCAATGTCAACAAACCTTATTTTGCCTACGCGGTGAGCGAGGTTGATTACAGCCTGCCGAATCACAATCCGCTCTACAGCTATTTGGGCAGTGCGGCCTTGAGCGATAGCGAAGGCAATGTCGTCCTTTATTCGGTGAGCAACATCGATTTTTCGGTCGAGACCACGGGGGCGGTTTATTTCAACCACTCGGCCGATTACGCCACGAAGAATCTTTATTCGGCGGTGGTTACGGCCTATACCAACAATGGTTTGGCGGCGAGCGAAATTATCGTCGTCAATATCATTGCGCCAACCAATGATTACGCGCCACAATTTACCATGGGGCCGGTGAATTTATCGGTGTTAGAAAATTATCAACAGATGACGGTGGCGCAATACCAAGCCACCGATATCGACGGCGGCACGGTGTCCTTGAGTTTAAGCGCGAACAATCACTTCTCGCTCGACAGCAATGGCAACCTGATATTGTTCAGCCGTTTTGATTATGAAAAAATCCAAACCTATTCGCTGGTGCTTAATGCCCATGCAAATAATCAACCGGCCGGCGGCGTGGCCAGCAACGACACCAGCCTGTTGGTCACCATCAGCATCGGCAACATGGATGACAACAACCTGGTGTTTGCCACTGGCGTGGCATTCTCCTCGATTCAAGAGGGCCAAGCCCCCGGTATTGCCGTCGCGCAATATAGCGCCTACGACCCCGATGGCGGCGGCATTTCCTACAGCATTGTTGAGGCGACCAATAGCTTCAGCATCGACGAAAATGGCATGGTGTATTTTAAAGCCACCGCCAACGCCAGTGTGCAAAGCCTTTATCTTTATTCGGTGGTTGCGCGTTCAATCAACCAACCGGCGATTAGCTACAGCATCATAACCGATGTGGTGGGCCAACCGGGCGCCTTGACCATCGGCAGCAACCCGAATCCGGATACCTATCAATTTTACCTGTCGAGCAATGTGCTTTATGAAAATGCCAGCAACGGCGCGGCCGGTTACGCCAATATATTTGATTCACAGCCGGGCGATATTTCCTATTGGGTTGGCGCGGGCAGTAATTTTATCATCAACCAATATGGTGATTTGTTTAATATCAGTGCCTACGATTACGAATCGGCGAGCAATGCGACGCTGGTGGTCTATGGTCAATCAACCGGCCGTGGTTACCCCATCAGCCAATTGGTGGTGGTGTCGATTATCAATGTTAACGACAATGCGCCACAATTTGTCAGCGCAACCACCAGCCTGAGCGTTTTGGAAAACACCTCGGGGGTTAGCCTGGCCGCTTACAACGGGTTCGACGCCGATGGCGGCGGTGTTGTTTACAGCGTCAGCGACAGCCATTTCAGCATCGACAGCAATGGCACGCTTTACCTAACCAGCAGGTTCGATTACGAAACCAACCATGTTTATTCGCTGGTGGTAACCGCCACCAGCCTCGGCCAACCGGCCACCGGCAATGCCAGCAACGCGGTAAGCAATTTGGTGGTGGTGAGCATCGGCAATGTTAATGATAACGCGGTGCAATTCACCAGCGGTCAAGCATTATTGTCGCTGACCGAAAACAATGCGGCCGGTCAATCGCTCGGGGTTTATCAAGCAACCGACCTTGACGGCGGGGCGATAACCTACGGCCTCAGCAACGCGACCTACTTCAGCCTCGACAGCAACAATGTTTTGCATTTCAATTCGGTTGCCAATTACGACCTGACCAAGTTTTATTCGGTGGTGATAACCGCCGGTTCAACCAACCAACCAGCAACCGGCAACGCCAGCAATGTCGTGAGCCAATTGGTGGTGGTTGATGTTTTAAAAGAAATTGCCAACAACCACACGCCGAGTTTCACCACGCGAAATGTTCAGGTTACCAGCGTGCTCGAGGACTCGCCCGCTGGCATTATCCTCGGCCAGTTCCAAGCGACCGACCTTGATGGTGGGAATATTTCCTACAGCATTGGCTCTTTTAATTTCCTATCGATTTACCCGACCTTTAGCATCGACCAAAACGGCGTGGTTTACCTGACCAACAGCCCATCCTTTGACCAGGTGGTGGGGAATAATCTCTATACCGCCCATAATTATGGTTATTATAATTACACGGTGGTGGCGACATCTTACAACCAACCGGCCGGCGGTAGCGCGAACAATGTCCTGTCGGTGGTGGAGCATTTACAACTTATCAATATCAATGACGAGGTTCCCTATTTCTACAATTGGGCAACCGGTGCCAATGAAAATGCGACCACGATATTTAGCATCGACCAAGGCAACAACCCAAGCCTTATGCTTGGCACATTTTACGCGGCCGACCCGGATGGTGGTGGCCTGCCGATTTACAGCATTAGCAACCCCACCGATTTCAGTATTCAAACCGGTTATTACGGCGGTTACGGCGTGGCTGTGCGGCTTAATTCGACCACCAATTATGATGCGCAAAATCTTTATTCGCTGGTTATCACCGCGCAATCGACTTACCAACCACTTGTTGGCAATGCCAATAACTATACCAGCAAATTGTTGGTGGTCAATGTCTTGAACACGCCGGTAAATAACCATGCGCCGGTGTTTGTTGCCGCGCCGGTTGCGGTGTCGATGGCCGATAACAATGCCAGCGGCGTTTCCATCGCGAATTTTTCGGCCTACGACGCTGATAATGTTGGCGGCATATCCTATTTCTTGAGCGACAACGCCAATTTTAGCATCGACCAACATGGCGTGGTGTATTTTGAAAGCGTCGCCAATTACGATGTGCAAAGCCACTATACCCTGGTGGTTTATGCCCATTCGACAAATCAACCAGTGGCGGGCAGTGCCAGCAACGATGTCAGCCAAACGCTGGTGTTGGATATTCAAGCCCCATGGAAAAATAACAATGCGCCAATTTTTGTCTCGCCGCCATCAACGTTAGCGGTGCATGAAAACATCGCCAGCACGCAGGCTGTTTATAGCTTCGGCGTGGCCGACGCCGATGGCGCGCGCGATGGCAATGGCAATATTATCCCGGTTACTTTTTCTTACAGCATCGATGACACCACGCATTTCAGCATCGACCAAGGCGGCGCTATCTATGCCAAAAATGTCGATTATGAAACCAGCCATTTTTACACCCTGTTGGTTACCGCCATGGCGCAAAATCAATCGCTCCGCGGTAATGCCAGCAATTATGTCAGCACCAGCGTGGTTATCAGCATCATCAATGACAATGACAATGCGCCGGTGTTTGCCGTCAGCGCGACCCGCACCACCGCCTATTACGATGTCTCCCTGACCTCGGTTGCGGCCTATTCAGCGGTCGATGCTGATGGCGGCGCGATTTCCTATAGCGTTAATGACGCCGCCAATTTTTCCATCACCAACAATGGCCAATTAAATTATGTCGGCCCTGGTTTCAACGGCGCGCCGGCACATTATTCGGTTATCGTTACGGCGCAATCATTCAACCAACCATCCAGCGGTGGCGCGGGCAATGTTGTCAGCGTCCTTGAAGTGTTGGATGTTGTCGACCCAATCCAATCCCATTATATTCCACAATTTAATGGCCTGACCAATGGTTATACCTACACCGGGCGCATCAGCGAACATAATGTTACCCCCTTGGCGATTGCGACCTTCACCGCGACCGACGCGGCGGGTGCACCGATTAGCTATTACCTGACCAACAACCCCAATAATGATTACAGCATTTCGCAAGATGGCAAATTGTATCTGTTGGTTAGCACCAACGCCGCAAGCCCCAGTGGCAATTCCATCAATGGCCTGCGTATTAACGCCACGACCATCGACCAATCGCGCGGTGGCACCGGCGGCAATGTTACATCATTTGTTAATTACAATTTAAATATCAGCCCGATTAACGACCCCAGCGATGTGCCAACCTTCACCGAAGCCTCCTACAGCTACGCCATCGACCAAAACAACAATGGCCCACTGACCTTGGGTCATATCGTGGCGAAACCAGTGGCCTATATGCCGGTGGCCAACAACGTGCATTACACCCTTAATGACACGGCAAATTTTGCCTTAACCTATTACAGCATCGATGGTTCGATGGATCTGCGGTTCATCGGCAATGCCAACCATGCCACCACGCCCTATTACAGCTTAATAATCACCGCGACCAGCGCGAACCCCGCGCCATATAATCAAACCACGCAATTGGTGGTGCTGGCGGTCAGCAGTGTTTCGACGCCGCCCAACCATAACCTGACATTCAATTCCAATGTTAATAGCTTTGAAGTTAGCGAGGCCAACACGACCAATGTTTATATTGGTAACCTTGGGGCCACCGACCCCGACCTGGTCGGTGTGGTGAATGGCATTTCCTACAGCATCAGCGGTGCCGACAGCGCATTATTCAGCCTTAATAAATATACCGGCGATTTAACCTTCACCGGCCAGGCCAATTATTTAAACCAAACCAGTTATTCGATTTTGGTAACGGCGAGCACAACCAATTACCAGCCAGATGCCATCAGCGAATTGGTGGTGGTGCATGTCGACCAATTTATCGGCAATGTGGTCGGCAATAATGTCGCGGCCAATTTTGACGGCATGCAGGGCACCAATGGCGTGGATAGCTTCACCGTCTATTACAGCACCGGCAACCAACCATGGACGGGGTTTTTGGCGGGCAACACCGGCATCGTGCTTTACAATTACAACCCCAATTTCGACCATATCACGCTTAACAGTTTCGCCACCAACACTGGGATTAGTGGCGGCCCGGGCGGCATCAACAGCGCGCAAGCTTTTGATGACGCCTATGGCAATGATATTTCGCTCTTAAACGGCGATATCAATGTTCTCTTGGGTAATGGCATTCAGTTGTACATTACCCGGGCGAATGACAGCAACGGGAATCCACAAGACTTCATGAGCCCGACCACTGGTCTTGCCAATGGTCATATTAGTTTCAATGACTTTTTGCAATTGATTGGCGGGTCGCGCCACATAGATTTTGTGGGGTAACGTTGTTGTGTTTCCTCTCCAACCCAAAGTGGGGGTGTCGTGATTGAAAAATCATGGCGCCCCCATGAGGGAACTCAAATGAGGGAACCCAAATGAGCGAACTCAAATGAGGGAACCCTAAATACCAACCCCAACCCAATAAGGAAGTATCATGTTACGACTTGGTTATTACATCATAAAAATTCTTGCGAAGCAATAGTTCTGGCAAGATTTTTTTACCCCCATGGCCGTCATAAAAAATGGTCAGGGGAATACCAATGCGATGTTCTGCCGCAATAAAATCAGCAATGGCTTTATTGGGTTTTGTCCAATCGGCCAATACCAACCGCACATTGTTTTCTGCAACCCAATCGGAGAATTCTTTAGATGCAAACACCGTTTTAAAATTAACCTGACAGGTCAAACACCAATCGGCGGTTATAACCAACAAGGTTGGCCGGCGGGCGGTGTTGGCTTGCGAGGTAATATCCGCCGTAAAATTTTCCCATGGTAATTTTTTAGACGAATTTTTCGCGGCGATGGTTGCATCATTCAATGTTGCGCGGGTGCCATAATGCGCCCATAAAAATGGCGCGAGCAATAGGAGGCTCAAGATTATAAAAACTATATTATTTTTACCAAAGAGTTTTTTGTGGTTGAGAAGGCTGACAAAAAACAGCAACGGCAATAACAGCGCAACCTTGCCCAGCGTATTTTTCAACAACCACACCAGCCATAGGATAATGGCGAATAAGCTGGCACTGACCAAGATATTAAACAACCATAATATTGTGCCGCGGTATTTGGTTGGCAAACGCCATTGATAAAGTTGCGGCATCAGCGACAACAAAAACCATGGCAGGGCCAGGCCAAAACCCATGACGCTCACAAACAACGGAATAAAAATCGGGTTTGGCTGGTAAAAGGCAAAGGTCAGGCTGATGCTCATCAAGGGGGCAAGGCAGGATGCCGAAAGAATCGCCATGACAAAACCAAGCAAAAAATCATTGACCGCGCTATAGCGCGTGGTGATATTCGCCAGCCGCGTGCGGGCGCGTGGCGAGATAAGCGAGATGGCGATGGTTGGTTTTAATGAAAAATTTTTGAGCGACGATAAAAAAATCGCGGCAAAAAGCAACAACAACAAAGCGATAAACCACGGCGATTGAAAATAAATGCCCCAAAAAAATTGTTGGTGTGTTAAGCGCAATAAATAAAGCCCCCAGCCAAACACCACAAAAAAACTAAAAAGCCCAAAGGCGGTGATGGCGATGGATTTTTTTATCGCCCTAGCCGAGGTTGCTTTTTTATCTTGCACGTGGTGAAGTTTCAACGACAATGCCGGCAAGACGCAGGGCAAGATGTTAAGCAACAAACCGCCCAACAGCGCAAATAAAATATAACGGGCGAATGACGCGGCTGATGCGGCATCGCTGACGGCGTTACCTTGTGCCGTCGCTATGGCCTTTGCAATCATGGGGTTGTTTGACTTGGCGTTTGGCGGCGCAATGGTTTTGTGAAGCGTGAATGTCGCCGGCACGCAAATCACATCGCATATCAAAAAATTGGCGCGCAGTTTTAAGTCAATGTTTTTATTTTTATCCAGCCGCGTTATTGCCAGCGGCAGGGTGACCGCGTTTTTATAGCCGTAACTTTTTATCCCCTGGAACGAAAATTCATGGTCGGGTGGAAATATAATTTTTGTCGTGGCGAGGTTTTTTGACCCGTTGGTTTCAAGCTGTGGCGGCAGGCCACCCGAATCGGCGCGGTCGCTGTAGGTTTTCCAGCCATGGCGCATTTTCAATTGCAGGGCGATATATTCATGCCCCGAGGCATCGACATAATTATCGAGCAGGTCGAGCCGCGCCAGCGATTGATGTTGGTTGTCGTAAAATGTTGCGCTGGTGCCGGCCACGTCGTTCAGAATTTGCGCCGTGAGTTTATCGGTGGCTTCATCGGCTAGGGAATTGGTCGCAACGCCGCCCAACACCGCGCCCCATAACAACAGCAAGAGGCAAAGGATTTTTTTCATTAAGCGGGCACTAAAATGGCTTGGCAACCACCAAAATCAGAATCAATATTAAAATCACGGTGGGGATTTCGTTTAACCAACGAAAATAAGTTGCCGAATGTTTGTTGGTGCCGTTTAATAATTGTTTGCGGTAACGCGCCAACATGCCGTGCATGATGGTCAGCAACAACACCAGGCTCAACTTGCTGTGCATCCAACCATTTTTTAAAAAATCACCAACCGCCATCAGGTAAACACCGGTGGCGAGCGAGACTATCATCGCCGGGTTGATAATGCCGCGTAGCAGGCGACGCTCCATCGTCGCCAAGGTTTTTGCAACCTCGCCCTTTGCATCAACATGATACACGAACAGGCGCGGCAAATACCACATGCCGGCCATCCAGGCAAAATTGGCGAACAGGTGGATGATTTTAATAATTGTGTAGCTATCCATTTTTGTTATCCTTTAAGAATTTTTTCAACCATTATTTTTGACCAAATTGATAAGTTGCGCAACATGGTCGATTGGCGTTTCCTTATCGATACCATGGCCGAGGTTAAAAATATAGCTCTTGTTGCGCATGCTGGCAAGTTGCTTCAATACGGCCTGCGCCATTTTATCGCCGCCGATTTTTAATAGGGCGGGGTCGAGGTTGCCCTGCAATATTATTTTATCCGGCAGGTTTTTTTGCACCGCCGCCATGTCGGCATGATGGTCGATGGCAATGGCGCGCGCGCCGGTTTGTTGTTGATATGTTGCCAGGTCGGCGATTCCCTTTGGGAAGCAGATAATATCCTGCCCGATTTTTTTCATCGCCGTGATAATTTTTTCATGGGGTTGATAAAGGGCGATTGGCAATAATTCTTGCGGGATAAGGCTGGCCCAGCTGTCAAAAATTTTGAGCACATCCGCACCATTATTGTCGCCGGCATTTTTTTGCGCCTGCAAAAAACATATCACCGCTTGGGTCAGCATATCGATGATGGTTTTAAAATCCTGCGGGCGGTGTTTTGCAAAATTAACCGCATCGGCAAAATCGGGCGACGACCGGCCCGCCACCATGTAACAAAACAAAGTCCAGGGCGCGCCGGTAAAACCGATAATGTCCTTGCCGGCGGGCAAGGCGGCGCGGGTTTGCGCAATCGCCGTCAGCAATGGCGATAGTTTTTTTAAAAAAATATCTTTTACCTCATCATCGAAACCACGGCGAATGATATCGTCCAATTTTTCTTTTTCCAAAATCGGCCCTTCATTTTCTTGAAACGAAAGCCCCATGCCCAAACCAAATGGCACGACCAAAATATCAGAAAAAATAATCGCCGCCGATAAATCAAATCGTTGCAGGGGTTGCAGGGTGATGGTGGTCGCCCAATCGGGCGTGAAACACAGGTTTAAAAACGACCCGGCCCGTTCGCGCAACGCCCGATATTCGGGCAGGTAACGCCCGGCCTGGCGCATCAACCATATTGGCGGCGGCGATAGCTGTTCGCCATGCAACAAGGCGGTGATGGCACCGGTTTTTTTGCTCGTCATATTATTTTGTTGATTGTTCATCGCGCCACCGCCACCATATATTTATTTTAGCGCGGTGATAATTTTTTTGCCGATGGCGGAAAAAATGGTCGAAATATCGTTGTCATTTTTTTTATGCACCAATGGTGTGCCGCTGTCGGACGCCGACCGCAAATCCTTGGTCAGCGGCACCGCCCCCAGGAAATCGACGCCATAATCCTTTGCCGCGACCTGGGCCCCGCCGCGCGAAAAAATATCATGTTCCTTGCCACATTGGTCGCACACAAAATAGCTCATGTTTTCGATAAGCCCCAATATCGGAATATTTAATTTTTGAAACATCGCCACCGCCTTGCCCGCGTCCAGCAACGCCAAATCCTGCGGCGTTGAAACAATCACCGCGCCCGCCAAGGGCACGCGCTGGATAAGTGTCAATTGCGCATCCCCGGTGCCGGGCGGCAAATCCACCACCATGATATCGCGCGGCCCCAACACCGCGCCCCAAGCTGTTTTAAACAATAATTGTGTCAGGGCACTCATCACCATTGGCCCGCGCCAAATGGTTGGCTGGTTATCCTCCAACAAAAAACCTATCGAATTTATTTCCATGTTAAAGGCGGTCAGGGGAATCATATTGCCGTCCTTATCACCATCGGGTTTTTTATGGGCCAGGCCGGACAGGGTGGGCACCGACGGGCCGTAAATATCGGCATCCAACAATGCAACCTTTTGCCCAAGATATTGCAGGGCGAGCGCGAGGTTGAAGGCGGCGGTCGATTTCCCAACCCCGCCCTTGCCCGACGCCACGGCAATAATTTTTTTAACCGCCGGAATTGGTTTTTGCTCGGCGAAGGGGTTGGG
Source organism: Hydrotalea sp. (assembly GCA_030054115.1). Taxonomy (NCBI): domain Bacteria; kingdom Pseudomonadati; phylum Bacteroidota; class Chitinophagia; order Chitinophagales; family Chitinophagaceae; genus Hydrotalea; species Hydrotalea sp. Next base: position 12,613 of record JASGCL010000017.1, on the reverse strand, counting down.
CGTGGTGGCCGAGGTTGGCGCGGCCTTGGCATTGTCGGTGGTGGCTGCGCGGGTCATGGTCATTATCACCATTGCCTTTTTCACGCCCGGGATTTTTTGCAATTTCTGCTCGATGGATTTTTTTAAATCTTGATAGGCATCGATTGATTTTTTATTGCCGCCCGGAATTTCCAAAATAACCTGTGCCACGTCGTCTTGGCGTTGGCTGTTGATGATAAGGCCGGATGCAACAATATCATCGCCCGCCGGTGTTTTAACCCCCTGCAATGCCGCCGCAATCTCGGGCAAAATTTTATTGCTCATTATTTTACCTTACCGCAAATGTTAGCGATTGGCCATAACGAATGGGTCCTCGACCATAATCATGTCGTCGCGTTCTGGGCTGGTGGAAAGCAAGGTGATGGGGCGAGTCGTTAGCTCCTCCAACCGCTTCACGTATTTTACCGCATTGGCGGGCAGGTCGCGAAATTTTCTTGTGCCACGGGTTGATTCTTGCCAACCGGCCATTTCTTCGTAAATTGGTTTGGCGCGGCATTGCAGGGCGGGCGACGCCGGCAGGTAATCATATTGCTTGCCATCGATGTCGTAGCCGATACCTATCATTAATTTTTCCATGCCGTCGAGCACGTCCATTTTCGTTAAGACCAACCCATGGATGCCGGCGATTTTGCATGATTGCCGCACCATCACCGCGTCGAACCAACCGCACCGCCGCTTGCGGCCGGTGACCGTGCCGAATTCCCGCCCCTTTTGCCCCAGCAATTCGCCGGTTGCGTCCAGCAATTCGGTGGGGAAGGGGCCACTGCCGACGCGCGTCGCATAGGCCTTAACAATGCCCAAACAATAACCATTAAAGGCCGCACCCAACCCCGAGCCCAATATGGCATTGCCGGCGGCGGTGGCGGAGGATGTAACGAAGGGGTAGGTGCCATGGTCGATATCTAGCCACAGGCCTTGCGCCCCCTCGAACAGAATTTTCTTTTGCGCCTCGTCGGCCTTATCCAATTCGCGCCACACCGGCTTGACGAATGGCAAAATTATTTTGGCTTGCTTTAATAATTCATCGGTCATGGCATCGACCGATGGGTAATCGATATTCATGGTTTTTAAAAAAATATCATGGTGCGCCACCAATGCAGACACTTGTTTTTTTAATTCCGCGCCATCGGTCAGGTCGCACAGCCGCACCGCGCGGCGCGCGATTTTGTCTTCATAGGCTGGGCCAATGCCGCGACCGGTGGTGCCGATTTTGCCGACGCCGCGCAATTGCTCGCGCGCCTTATCAATCAACGAATGAATCGGCAATATCAGCACCGCGTTTTCGGCTATCATAAAATTATCGGGGGTGATGGCAACGCCGCGTTTTTGCAAACCCGCCATTTCGTTCAACAGGGCGGTTGGGTCAATCACCACGCCATTGCCAATAACCGCCATTTTGTTTTTGCGCAAAATGCCCGATGGCAACAGCGACAATTTGTATTCTTCATTGCCAATCATCAGGGTGTGGCCGGCGTTGTGCCCGCCCTGAAACCGCACGACATAATCGGCACGGTCGGAAAGCCAATCGACGACCTTGCCCTTGCCCTCGTCGCCCCATTGCGCCCCCATAACAATAACCGATGACATGTTGTTATTTCCTTTCTGGTGATAATATCGTTGGTTTAATCATCGGCAGTAAATTATCAAGATAGAGCGAGAAGCCAACCGCTTCCTCCGCCCCCGCCATGTAATGGCCGCCGCGCCCGACGGTTGCGTTGTTTTGTTGGTCGAACAAGGTGAAGGCAAAACCAGTTTTGTAATCAAACCCCAATAATTCGGTCAGGTCAATCGTCAGCTTGGCCGGTTGGCGTAATGTTGCAACCCCATCAACCATGGTGGCGACCAAGCCAATAAAATTGTTTAACGGCGTGGCGAGGGCTTTTTCACCACCGTGTTTTTTTAATAATTCTTTCAGTTGCGGCAACACATCAACCGCCAGGCCGGTCATGGTCATCAGCTCGACCAGCAAATCGATGGCGGCAGTGTCGGTCTTTGCCGTTTTTTTCATCACCTGCAAGGCGGCCGTATCCTTATGCCGGACATAATTTTCAACGAGCTGTTTTTCCTGGGTGGTGATGGCTTGCATGATAAGCCGCGTCGCCGCCGGCAGGGCAAGGTCGCACCACAATGGCCGGGCGATGATATTATCCAACGCGGCAAATAAAACATTTAACACCTCGGCATTTTGCGCTTCACCGCCGCCGATAATTTCGACCCCGACCTGGGTCAGTTGCCGCTTGCCATTGATGGCGGCGGGGCGCAGGACATCACCGCCGTAACATAATTTTAACGGCCGGGCGCGGTCGCTTAATTTATCGGCCGCGATGCGCGCCACGCCGGTGGTCATGTCGGCGCGAATCACCAGCGGTTGGCCGGATAGGGGGTCAAAGCTGATGAAGCCACTCGATAAGTTATTTTGGAAACCATGGCCGGCCATTTGGTTGGCATATTCGACCAACGGCGGGTCGATAAAATCATAACCATGGTGATAAAAAAATTGTAGCAGGTCGCTCATGACCTTTTGCCGCGCGAAGGCGACTGGCGGCAAGCGGTCGTCAATCCCCTCAGGTAAAACATTTGGCAAAACATTCGGCAAGGCATCGGGCAAGCCGGCTGGGCGAGATGTGGGAGATGCTGGGCTGGTCATGATAGGGGCAAGGTTATTTGTAACGCCGCATGGGGCAATTCTTCATAATAAAGAATCAAAGAAATTGCAATCGGCGATGGCGCGCCCTAAGTCTTTCATTGATTTTTTACGCCAAATGTTGTATAATAAACAATCATTCGGGCATAATAAATGCCTCAGTGAAAAACCTGCAAAGCCTCATTTCGTTGGTTGGGAGAGCTTCATGGTGTAACACCCTGTCCCTTGTCCCCCCTGTCCATGGATAATTGTCCATGGTCAATTGTCGATTGTTATATCATCGCTAACGTGTGAGGATTGTCATGCGGTGGTGGCGGAATATAAAGCTTTGGGATGGAGCGAAAAAACGATGCCCCGTGGTGTGAATTTATTGCTGATGGTTATTAGGTTGCTCGGGCGGCTAATGATTCTGGCCATTGTAACCCTATTGATATTCTTGGGCACATCATTGAGCGTGTCATCGGCGCGTGCCGCCGGTTACCCCGAACGACCGGTAACATTCATTGTGCCCTGGCCGCCGGGCGATTTGGAAGACCAATTAACCCGTATCATCGCCGACCAATTTACCAAAACCTACCACGTGCCGGCGCGGGTGGTTAATATCAGCGGCGGTGGCGGCGTGATAGGGGCGACGCGTGTCGCCAATGCCAAGCCCGACGGCTACACCATCGGGTCGCTGGTTAAGGATTTGGTCAGCACGCAGATTGTTAATGGCCATGCCAAATATGATAAACATAGTCTTGTGCCGCTCGGGGTTTTCCTAACCTATCCCTTTGCGTTGGTGACCAAAAAAACCGCGCCCTATAACGATGTGGCGCAGTTGGCGGCCTACGCCCAGCGGCATGATGTGGTGTTGGGGCATTTTGGCTATTCCGCCCTTCCCACCATTGCCACGTTTAAAATGGTGCGGCGGCTCAGGTTTTCGTTCAGCGCGGATGCAACCTACGACAACCTCGATTGCGCCGTGTTAAAAAATGGCGATGTCGATGTTATAACCACCACCATGGGGGCGGTGTTGCCATGTATCAAGGATATTAAATTGTTGGCGGCCTACAGCAACCAACCGCTTAGCCTTTTCCCATCGGTTAAAACCCTAGACCAGCAGGTTCCCGGGCTTAAAATAAGCTTATGGAATGGTTTGTTCGTGCCGCGCGGCACGCCGCCGGCGATAGCCGATAAAATCAGCACGGTGGCGCGGGCGGCGATGCAATCGCCACGGGCGCAAAAAATAGCCCGCGAAACTGGGGCCGAGGTTTATTGGTTAGATGGCGTTGCCGCCACCCGCCTGTCCGCAGAAGCTTACGAAGAGTCTTTTACCGACAAGCAATAATAGATAGGAAATGCGATGGTAGGACACCCTCAACATAACCAAGGCAACGGCGTTAAACCCGTTGCCTTGGTTTATGAGGTTTTTCTTGGCTTGCTTGATTTCTACAAGCCCCCTAAACCCCGAGCATACAATAAAAACACAAAATACCATACAGCTGGCAGTGGCGCGGCGAGCATCCTGCAGGTTTTGCTGGCGGTGGGTGGGGTGCGGCTTTATTATTCCCTCAGCGATATTTTTTACCGCGGCGTCTTGGGGCGTGGCAGTGGTGGCAAAAAAATACAACGCGCCAAACCGCGCCAGCAACCACCGCAGGATGGGGGCGAGGCGTCCTACCCGGCGATGGCCTTGATTGGTTTTTTTATGTTGGCGGCGGCGATAATTTTTTTTGCCCTGTTGCCCTATCAAACACAAACGCAACCCAATGATAAATTGTGGCTAACCTCGCCGCGTTTAATGCCGACGGTTGCCTTGGCTATTATTGCGCTCGCCGGTTTTTTGTTGTCCTTGCGGTTTTTTACAACCGCGCAGAAAAAAGCATCTTGGCGGGCGGCAAAAAACAGCTTCGCTGGCCTTGGTAATTGCTTGCAATACCTGATGGTGTTTTTATTTTACCTGTTGGCGATTTTGTATATTGGGTTTTCTTTGGCGTCGATTATTTTTGGCCAGGTTGTTTTGTGGTTGGCCGGTTTGCGCGGCGCGCGATGGGTAAGAATAAATTTTTTAACCATGTTGTTGCTGGTGCTGGCGATTCGCGGCCTGTTGGAAATATGGTTTCCGAACCCGCTGTTGCTGGAATTACTGCCGGACAAGTTGAGCGAGCATATCGCGCGCTTTTTGTAATCATCGATAACTATCATGGAAACATTTTATTATAGCCTATATAGTATCTTGCAATATGATATTATCTTGGCCTTGCTCGGCGGGGCCATGCTGGGGATTATCGTTGGCGCGGTGCCCGGGTTGGAACCCGCCGGCTGTATGGCGATGCTGTTGCCCTACAGCATGATGTTACCGCCACTGCCTGGCGTGATATTATTGCTCGGGGTTTACAGCGGTGCCTGGTATGGCGGGGCGATACCGGCGATTATCATGCGCGTGCCCGGCACACCGGTCAATGTCTTAACGACCTATGATGGCTACCCCATGGCGCGGCGCGGGCAAACGCGTCGCGCCCTGTCGATAGCCTATTCGGCCTCTTTTTTTGGCGGCATGGTTAGCGTCATGGCCTTGGTGGTATTGGCGCCGCATTTGGCGCGGGTTGCGACCTACTTCGGTGCGCCCGAATATGCCATGGTGGCGTTGCTGGCGATTGTGTCGGTTCTGTTGGCGCATGTTCGTTACCCGCTGGCATCATTGCTGTCGCTCGGGGTCGGGTTGTTTCTGGCCACGGTCGGCATCGATGAGATATTCGATACGCCGCGTTTTGTTTTTGGCAATGAGACGCTGTTGGCCGGTATTCCGTTGATACCGGTGGTTATCGGGTTATTTTCCATGTCGCAGGCCTTCGTCTTACTGCGCGGCGGAACAGCTTTATCCTCGCCAACCAATTCAGCGGCCAAAAAAACCGCGCGGCATGGTTATGGGCATGAACAAGCTCATGGGCGGTTGTTGCCCGACGGTCAGGCCGGGCGGCGTGATGGAAGTTATTTTTTACAGCGATTTTTTCGCAATTATTTTTCAGGTTTTGTGGAAATTAGCCGTTACCCCAAAACCTTGCTACGCTCGACCACGATAGGCCTGACCTTAGGGTTGTTGCCTGGCGTCGGGGAATTTGGCGCGCAATTTTTGTCCTACGCCCTGGCGCAACGCGGTTCAAAAAACCCAAAAAAATTTGGCAAGGGTTCGGCCGAGGGGTTGGTCGCATCGGAAAGTTCTATCAGTGCCTGCACCGCCACCACCATGGTGCCATTGTTGTCGTTGGGCATCCCGACCGATCCTTTAATGGCCATGGTCTTGTCGGTTATGTTGATTCATAATTATATTCCTGGGCCACAGCTTTTTATCGACCACCCAACTTTTCTCACCGGCCTTTATGTTGCGTTGTTTCTGGTTAATATATTTATTTTTATTTTATTGTCGCTCGGCACTAGTAGCATTATGAAGATTAGCAAAATAAACCTAAAATATGTTGGCATGTTGGTGTTGGTGTTATCGCTGGTCGGCACCTATGTCCAGGGTTATCGATTAAGCGATTGCGGGTTGGCGGCATTGTTTGCCCTGATGGGGTGGGTGATGTTAAAAAACAATATCCCGGGCTTCCCGTTGGTGATTGGTTTGGTGTTGGGGACATTATTGGAAAACAATACGATTCGCGCGCTACTTATCAACCAAGAAAGCCCGTTGATTTTTTTCCAACGGCCGATAGCCGCGACGTTGTTGGTGGTCAGCCTGCTCGGCATGATTATTTACCTGCGCGGCTTATATGCTGAGGTTAAATATAATATCCTTGGTCATAAAAAAATATATAAATAAAATTATAATATTGTTGCCGGCGATAGCGGCCACCCGCCTTGGTTGATAAGCCGTCCCTTTTTTAAGATAATATATTTATTTATCGCCAAGCAGTGTCTTTATCGGTGCAAGTTGTCTTCATTGGCCAAAGCCAAAGCCTGATTTTTGGTTATAATGGCCACAGGAAACAGATTATATTATATTGATTATCCTAGATTTATTAGGGAAAATATGGTATAATGAGGTGTTGTTGTTGGTTGGGTTGTGAATGAAAGGGAAAGATTATGGCGCGAGGGAAGGCACTGCGCAACGTTTTGTTGCACGCCATTATAAAATTGACAAGCAAATTGATTGCGAAAACGAACAACATAACACGCGGTAATAGCGTTGGTATTTTTTGTGAAGATTTTAATTTCTATTTGACTGAATTGGTCAAATGTTTTTGCGCCAACCATAATTATATAGTTGGAATGTTGCAGGCAGGGCATTCAAATAAATCACTGATTCGTGAACTTGCACGGCTAAGCACTTTTGGTGTTTTTGGCGGTGGGGTCGCTTCTTTATAATCTTATGTATTGAAAAAAAAAGAAAACCACAAACCAAACCTAAAACAAAGAAAGGGCAACAACAATGATCGATTACGAAATTGCACCAAGCGTGCTTTCAATCTGGCGCAAAGCAAAGATTGACGAGGTCAACAAAGAACAACCGGAGAATAACAACGCGGGGGTGGAATATCAGCTGAACAAATTGCTGTCGCTCGGCAAAAGTGCCGAGGGCGTGCGATTGGTGGATTTTGTTTCGACCTTGGAAAAAATGGGCGAGCAACCCGAGGCCATCGACCCATTATTTTTTTGGCGGGTTGGTTTCGATGCCGAGATTGAAACGGCGGGCGCGGTCGGGCAAACCGTTGGCCAATGCCATAAATTGGGTTACGCGCTGAATGCCTTGCAACGTTATTTCTACCTGTTGCAAGACGTGACCGAGGTTGCGCTGAATGTTGATAACGAGGTCACGACCATGAGCTATCGCATTTTGGATAACCGCATTTGGCCGCGTAGTCGCGACAGCGAATTTACGCTTGGCTTGATTGCTGGGTTTCTTGACCGTTACATCGGGAAAAAAGATGTCACGCTCGACGTGCGTTTTGAACATGAACGTCAAAAAAATAACCAGGCGCAATTAACATCAAACCGCTACCAAACCTACTACGGCCAGGAAGGCAACTCGATTAGCTTCCCGACCAGTTTGTTGGAAACGACTATCGAGAATGTTGCGAATGTCGGCGACCCGATGAAAAATCTTAATAAGGAAATTGCTTATTATAATTATCGCAAACCGATGTCGGTGCGGGTGGCACATCACCTGATGCAGGCCTTGGGCAAAAAAACCATCAACCAAAAGGAAATTGCGTCCGCGCTTGGCACGACCTCGCGCACCATGCACCGAAAATTGTTGGTGGAAAAAAACAGCTTCAAAAACATTTTGGAAGAATGCAGAAAACAACAGGCATTGTTTGAAATGATGGTGCGGCGCGAAAAATCCTTGGCCGATATTGCTATCGCCCTTGGCTATTCGGAGCATAGCACCTTCACCCGCGCCTTTCACAAATGGTTTGGCCAAAGCCCGAAAAAATTTATCACCCATTAAAACCTGAAAAATCCTGACAAGCTAATATTTTTATTATCTTGTCAGGCGGGTTGGGCGGTATCAACGTTTCAAGCCGAAACCGCGGTAAAGCACAAACCAATTAATAATAAACATGGCACCCGCCATTGCCCCCCAAACAATAAAATTATAGGGGATTGGGTTTTCATTCAAAAACCACAATTGCCGCACGCCATATTGCAATTGATATATCGGGTTATATTCCATCAGAAAACGAAATTTTTCGGGCAGTGCCGAGGCGTCAAAAAAACTGCCCGATAGCATGAAGGCAGGAAAAATAATCGTGTTATCCCATTTCGACAGGTCGTTCCATTTCTGCGCGGTCAGGGACATCATAAAACCCATGCAAACAAAAAATACCATCGCCAACAACAACAATGCCATGCCGAGCAACGCCCCTTGCCACGACGGCGCGCTCATGCCCATGATAAATAACAACAGCACCACCGGCCAATTGGCAAACAACGAGGCTTGGATTTCCTCGGTAATCACCGACACAATCCACAGCCAGGCGGGCAGGGGGCTCATGATATAATTTTCCAACACCCGCTCCATTTTTAAAAACAACGTGCCGTGGGCGGTGCCGAAATAGGCTCGGCTGATGGAGGCCATAACCCACAACCCCATGCCGATGACGTAAATGCGGTTGGTGTGGTAAACATCGCTGGGGCCGGCACCAATAATCGCAAAAACGGCAATCATCAGCATGGCATTGACCGAATCGGCGCAGGTCCAAAGGTAACCGCGGATAAGGTTGGCGCAACTGCTTTTATAAATGCTGGCGAAGGCCACAAAAAGATAACTTTTTTTTAACATCATGACGTTGCATTATGACGGGTTGTAAGGGGAATAAAGTTTTAACTTTTTAAGCGATAGCCCGACCTAATCACCAGCCAAGAAACCAACGCCAGCACGAGATTGATGCCGAGGATAACCAGCATGGTCAAATGAAGGTCGGTATCCGATTCGCCCAAAAACCCGTGGCGGAAACCATTGATGATAAAAAAGAATGGGTCGGCGTGGGCGATTTTTTGTAACAGCGGATGCAACCCTTGCACCGAATAAAATGTGCCGCTTAAAAAAATCAACGGCGTGACAATAAAATTGGTGAAGGCGTTCATGTGGTCAAATTTTTGCGCCAATATACCGCATAATAGGCCGAGGTTCGCCATCCACAGCGAGCCCATCAAGGCAAAATAAAAAATCACCAACCAATTGGCATTGTCAACCGAAACAAAAAACAGCAACGGCAATAAACAGGAAATACCAACCAACACCCCGCGCGTCATGCCCGACAATAAAAAACCAGCGGTCATTTCAAACGGCGTAATCGGCGATAACAGCAAATCGACAAACGCCCCTTGGATTTTTGAAATCAAAATCGCCGATGTAACCGAGGCAAAAGCATTCTGCATGATGCTCATCATGATAATTCCGGGGGCCAGGAAGTTGCGGGTTGCCTCAAACGCCGAGGGGTCGGTGGCGTTGGTTTTTAACGCCAGCGAAAAAACCGTGAAATAAAGCAAATTAATAACCGCCGGCGCGACCAATGTTTGCGCCGCGATATTTATAAACCGCCGGCATTCTTTAACATACAGGGTGTAAAGACCAACCCAATTGATGCCGCGATGCAACGTCGGGGCTTGCAATTTACCAAATTCAGACATGCTGCGTTGTATCAGCAAATTGTGCAAATAGCAACTGCGCCACTTTTAATTATTTTTCAACTCATCGTCAAATTTTTTTATAAGGTCAAACACCTCATCAATGTCGCTTGTGGCAATCCATTCATTTGGTGCTTGGTAATGTTGATGTATTCTTTTTTCTATATCAGCATTAAATTTTGTTTGATAAAATTTTTCTAATTTATAACCACGGTTAGGGTCAGATGTTTGATAGCTATTCAATCTTGCCTGCGGGTTTTTAGCAATCCCTATCTTTAATTGCTTGCGAAAAGCCTTATTCGATATAATATAAATATAACCCTGTTCCAGCGATACACTATCACCACTATCGGTTCTTTTTGGTAGGGCGGTTTGAAAATTCGGCTCACCGCGAAAAAAATCAACGGGCACTTCTTTTTTTAATCGCTCTTTAACCAATTCATAGGCCTTTTGGCTAACATCAATGCCGACCCAATTTCTTTCTAATTTTTCAGCGGCGATGCAGGTGGTGGCGCACCCGCAAAATGGGTCAAGCACCATATCACCCTCCTTGCTACTAGCCTTGATTATTTTTTCTAATAACGCTAGCGGTTTTTGCGTTGGGTAGCCAGTGCGCTCTTTTGCTGAAGGAGCAATAGGTTGTATTTGCCACCAATCATCAGGATGACGACCTTTTTCATGTAGCTTTTGTTCGCCAAAATCTTTTCCTTTTCGCACATTGCCAATATAATGCTTAAACCTTTCTTTGGTGGCTTCGGCATATTCCTCTCTTACTTCATCAACATTAAAAACATATTCATTGGTTTTAGAATAACGAAAAATAATATCATGGCGATTGCCAAAATCTTTCTTTGGGTAGCCCGCGCCACGATAGCACCATATAACTTCGTTACGAAAATTCTTTTCACCAAAAATGCAATCCATCACCAATTTTAAATAATGGCTCATGGTCGGGTCGCAGTGCAAATAAACACTGCCAGTATTTTTTAATATTCGCCCTATTTCTATCAGCCTAATGGCCATATAAACGCAATAACAATAATTATATTGGTTGCTAAAATCTTTTATGCCTTTTAACAATGAATGGAGTTCGTAATTATCGGCTTCAATTTCTTTTACCCATTCGTCTTTAATATCCTCTTCCCTAAATATATCGCTGAATTCCGCGCCCTCGGCACTGCTACCAATCGGCGCGGTAAAAACTTTCTTTTTATTAAATGGCGGGTCTAGATAAATTAAATCGATGCAGTTAGAATTGATACCGCGCAGAATATCGATATTATCTCGACAATAAATCGTGCGGTTCTTAACATTTAGCATTTTATCAATTATTTTTTATAAGGTTTTGTAATATGATTCGTCTATAAAACAAATCAAAAACTTTTCTTATGTCAGGCCTGCATGGCTAATTCCCTACCCGCGAAACCCGTCAACCAGATCCAATTTTTCCCACGGGAATAACCCGTCCTTCGCGTCTCGGCCAAAATGGCCGTAACTGCTGGTTGGCACGTAAATCGCGCGGTGCAGGTCTAACTTCTCCCTTATCCCCCATGGCGACAGGTTAACCAGCGCGTCAATCTTCGCGACAATTTTTTCTTCAGGCACCTTGCCCGTGCCATAGGTATTAACATAAACCGATAATGGTTTGGCAACGCCGATAGCATAAGAAATTTGAATAACGCATTTGTCGCATAACCCAGCCGCCACAATGTTTTTGGCCAGGTAACGCGCGGCATAGGCCGCCGAACGGTCAACCTTGCTCGGGTCCTTCCCCGAAAACGCGCCACCACCGTGCGGTGCGGCCCCGCCATAGGTATCAACAATAATTTTGCGCCCGGTCAGGCCGGCATCGCCGTCGGGCCCGCCTATAACAAAATTGCCGGTCGGGTTGACATAAATATCCTCGCCCTTTGGCATCCAACCCTTTGGCAAGATTTTTTCGATATGCGGCATGACAATATCCCGCACCTGTTGTTGCGTCAGGCCGGCGTCATGTTGCGTTGACACCACGACCGATGTTGCCTTGGTCGGTTTGCCGTTTTGATAGAGCAATGTTACCTGGCTTTTTGCATCTGGCCCCAAGCCCGATTTGCCCATGCGGCGAAATTCGCTCAAGGATTTTAAAATGCGATGCGAATAATCCAACGTCGCTGGCATGAAAGACGGGGTTTCGTTGGTGGCATAACCGAACATAATCCCTTGGTCGCCGGCACCCTCTTGGTTTTTATCTTTGTTATCGACCCCCATGGCAATGTCGGCCGATTGGCTGTGGAGCAGGTTTTCGAATTGCAAATTTTTCCAATGGAAACCATCTTGTTCGTAACCAATGTCGCGCACCGCGGCGCGCACCGCGGCCTCGATATCCTTCGCGGTGGCCGGGTCGGTATCGACCAATTTGCCGTTACCAAGCGTGCTTAATTTAATTTCACCGGCGATAACAACCCGTTGCGTCGTCGCCAATGTTTCGCATGCCACCCGCGCGTATTTTTCTTTTTTAATGAACATATCCAACACCTCGTCGGAAATGCGGTCGCAAATTTTGTCGGGGTGGCCCTCGGAAACTGATTCACTGGTAAAAAGATAATCGCTCATAATAATCGCTCCTGGTTTTTTTTCTGTAGGTTTGTTGTTGCCCAAATTGTCCTTACGCTTGTCCCAAATCGTCCTTACGTTTGCGCCTGGTTCGTTGGTTTATAAAATGATTTTTGACGATAAGTAAAAACCATCACCTCGTCAAGAAAAAAATACCGCTACCCCCGTAATGTATAGCCGCAAGTGAAGCCGCCCCCGCCTGAAATTTGCTTTGGCTTTGCCAAA
>JASGCL010000016.1 GCA_030054115.1 Hydrotalea sp. | reverse complement strand
TTTTTTATAAAAATTGCGCCAAAGCCCCTAAGCCGAAAGGGATAATTCGTCGCCGACCGCGATGTCGCCGTCGGTGATAATCTCGGCGTAAATCCCCATGTCCAAATGGTGGTAATGATTTTTTAAATGGGTCAGGGTGGGGAAATCGCGTTGGCCGGTGCCCGGGTTGACCTCGGTAATGGCGCAACGGGCGGTGCGTTCCACCACCCGTAACGCAACCGCGCCGCAGGTGATGGTTTGCCCGACCCACGATAATTCGGCAAAGGGGGCAAGCCCGTCGATATAAACATTGGCGCGAAAACGTTTTGGGTCGATCGCTGTCTCGCCGCCTCCCTCGTCTTCCCCCGCGTCTTCCCCCGCGTCTCCTCCCTCGTCGCCATTATTATCCACGCCGGCCCGCGCCGCCAATTCGCGTAAGGACGCAAGGTTGATGATAGAAATCGCCGTTTTTTTATAGGCACCGGCGATGATGGCGCGGTCGTGAATAAAACCACCGAATAATGACGGGTCGCTTTTGTATCCCATCGACAGCGGGTGGTTCGCACCGCTGTAACCCAAAAATTTGGCAATGGCGTCGGCAATCACCTGGTCGTCTTTTGGTAACCTTGCGCTGGCGAGCAATTTTTTATTTTGGTCATGGAGGCTTAAGGTTTTGCTTGCTGGGTCGTAATCGGCACGCAGGGTTAACAATTCGCGGTCACCGCGTAATTTATGAATCACCTGTTCGCCATCGGTCGTCAGGCGGCGAATTTTTTCTACGATGCCAAACACGCGGTCAAGCGGTGGCGCGGTGCGCGCCGTCAACCGCATGGCGGCAACAGCCTGGCCCTGGGCACCCTGCAATGGGTATTGGTGAAGTGAAATGATGTTCGCCGCCATAACGGGAGCTAAAAGAAATATGCCCGTCAATGAATATTTTTTTTCATATTGGGCACCTCCAGCGGGAAGGCTGGAATGGTAACCATGATAACCTCGCCCTGGTCATCGACCATTTGGTAATGGCCAAACATCATACCGCTTTCGGTGGATAGCGGGCAACCCGAGGCGTAGCTGTAACTTTCGCCGGCGGCGATGGTCGGCTGTTCGCCGACAACGCCAAAGCCCGACACCTCGTCCTTATTGCCATGGGCGTCGACGATTTGCCAATGGCGTTTTATCAATTGCACATTGTCATCGCGATGGTTGGTGATGATGATATGGTAACTCCAGGCGTAGCGGCTATCGCTTGCGTCTGAATGTTCGGGCAAAAACACCACCCGCACCGCCACCGTGATATTGTTGCTGGTTTCGACCCATTGCGTTGGCAATGTTTTCAAGGGGGTGCGGGGCGTTCGTAAGGATGATTTCATGGTTTGCAGGGGGTGGTGGGATAAAATTTTATGATATGGCGGCCAGCACTTCATCCACGTGGCCTGGAACCCTTACCTTACGCCATTCCTTTACCAATTGGCCATCTTTATACAAAAATGTCGCGCGGTCAATGCCCATGTATTTTTTGCCATACATCGATTTTTCGACCCAGGTGCCCATCGCGTTGCACAGCTCGCCATTTTCGTCTGACAATAATGTAAAATTGAGCGATTGTTTGGTGCAAAACCCTTGGTGTGATTTCACCGAATCCTTTGACACGCCAATGATTTGGCATTTTTTGCTACTAAACTTGTCTTTTTGCCGTTGAAAATCGTTGGCCTCGACGGTGCAACCGGGGGTGTTATCCTTGGGGTAAAAATATAATACCAGCCAATCGGTTTTGAATTCGTCACTATTGCGGGTTGCACCCGTTTGGTCGGGTAACTTGAAGGAAGGCAATTGTTTAACCATAGCGTCGATTATAATTCTTTTGTATGGTTTTGGCAAGGCTTGACAGAGGCTTGGTAGAGGGCTGGCAGGGGTTTGCAATTGGGTTGGCAGGCGATTACGCAGTTTTTAATGGACATTAAAGCCTGTGCATGATTTGATTTTTTCTTTTGCAATCAATGGCCAATAGCGATAATAGACTATTATGCCGGATAAGGACATAATATTTCGTTGGTTGCAAAGAACGGTGCGGTTCAACCGCCTTATGACCATGGTGATTCTGTGGTTGATGTTTGTTTATGGCGTGCCACTTTTCCCCGCGCCATTGTTGGTGAATATGTATTTGCGGATTCAAAACAGCGACGCATCGATATCGGTTGATGATATTCGCTTGCGTTACAATATTCTAACCGCCACCCCCGAAATTATTCTCGAGGATTTGCAAATCGGCCATGAAAATATATCATCGATGGTAATTGGGCTTAACAGCCATTGGTCGCTCAATAATTATAACCCGCATCTTAGCAACCTGCAGGATAAGAAGGGCAGGGAGAGTAGCCTTAAGGCGGCGGGTGGCGGCGGCAATGCAACCTTACCCGCATCACCGCCCGACATGGGTTCGCCAAATTATTGGGAAGACCCAGGTGTTTTTTCGGTCGCCCCGACCAACGCGATATTTTCCTATATGAGGATTACCTACGCGGCGATTGGTATTCCGTTTCAAATTAGTGATTTGCAAATCAGCCGCGACGCGACAAGCCCATTGGGTTTGCGGTTGGATGGTTTTTGGCAGTTGGATCGTTATCGCGGTAGGATGTCCTTTAGCAAGGAGAACGGCCAGCCCCTAAGCCTTGCCCTCAAGAGCAATAAATTTAATTTGTTGAGCGTGCTAAAAAAACTAGTCGATGAAAGAACCAGCAATTACTTGGGCGATTATTTTAATTTTGCCTCCCTGATGCGCGATGCCGCCAATTTTGAAGAATTCGTGGTCGATGGCAAGCTAGTATTTAACGACCAAGTGCAATTTCAATCGGCCGATGTGACGATTTCATCGGCCAACCATTACCTACAGGCATCGATTTCACCCGGGGCATCGCGCACCGACATGCGGTTGCGTTGGAATTTAGAAAATTTGCAAACATTATTGGTGCCGTCGTTGGCGAAAACCACCAAGTTTGAAAAAATTGATACCAAGGGCAATCTGGCACTCTATAGCACCACCGCGCGGCGCGGCGGCCTAAGTGCTATTGGAGTTGGGCCGACCGATAAGGCAAATGGCATAACCAATCAATTCGAGGTTCTGGCCTATTTCCAAAATGCTGACCTGCAGAACCTCGGCCTGAAAGTGGCGATGTCGCCAAATGATTTGGAAACACGCGCCACCGATTATGCTTTCAAAGGCGCGGTCGATGCGAGCAAAGATGCGCAGAAGATGAAAATGAATTTTTCGGTGGCGAAGGTCGGCCGCGAGTATGACGCCGGCGCGCAATTTAATGAATCGTTGCAGTCGGTTTGCAGTATGTTTAATTTTTGTAATGAATTGCCGGCCAATTTGGTGTGGGGTGCGGATTTCAGCAAGTTGCGTGGCGCCTATGACGTGAATATCCGAAGCATGCCGCAAACGCCATATGACCAAATCCGCGGGATACAAAAAATATATTTTAGCTTGGCGACAACCTTTGACCGTGCGCCGGCGTTTGATGTGCCATTTATGAATTTTAATGTAAAGGCTGGTAGCAAAAGCACCATTGCCGCCAATGGCTATAGTTACGGCAATTTATTCTTGGTTGAGAAGGCGCATGTTGCAAATGAAAACGGCTTATCGGCCGATGCCAGCGATTTACAATTTAGAAACGGCGAATTTTATAAGGGCAATATACAATCGAACATTGCCGGCAGTGAAAAATCAGTTTTCACCGTAACAACCTTGCCCGATGGCACGCATAAAATGACGGTGGTTGGTGACCGCGTGTCCTTCGCGCCCTACCTCGGATTTGAAAAAGACCGCACCGTTAGCACCGAGCCGGATATTGATATACTCGACCGCCATATCGACCGAACCAAAGTCCCCGATGTTTATTTGGTTGGCAATGTAAAAAAATTGGGTTTGAATGGTGATCATGAATGGAGCAATGCGGTGTTCCAGCTGATTATCCGCGACAGCCGAATAGAATTGGCTGATTTTAAATCCAAGGAAATGACATTGTTTTACAAGGTTGGGCAGCGCGGTGACGCGGTGTTTCGCGTCAAGGGTAGCAATGCCGGTGAATTATTATATGGCACCGGCGTCCTCAGCGGGATAGAGGGTGGCAATATCAGTTTTTCGGCCACCGCCAGAAATGCCGATGAGCCGTTGGCGGGGAGCGGCGAGATTAATGATTTTGTGGTTGATAAGTTGGGCGCAATGGCAAAATTATTCGACCTTTTATCCATCACCGGATTATTTAGCGGTAACGAAGGGGTCGGGTTTGATAAAATAACCGCCAGCGCGCAAATGTTTCAACAACAGCTTATTTTTCAAAATGGTGTGATGCGTGGCCCATCGATGGAAATGACATTTTCTGGCCGGCTTGATTTGCTGGGCGATGGCACCGATATGGAGGGAACATACGTGCCGAAGAATTTTATCACGCAATTGCTTGATATTATTCCGGTGTTGAATGTTATATTGCCGATGTCGGGCGACAATGCGGTGATTGGCACGCGCTATGTTATGACCGGGCCGGTTGATAATTTAAAGGTGCGGTTTAATGTCGGCACGTTCCTGACGCCAGGTATTTTGCGTAGTATTTTTGGCAAACCAATTGGCAGTCAAGAATTTATCGACCGCGGTATCTATAAAAACAAACCGATACCCAAACCACTTCCCACCACGGATGATAAAAAAGCCGCGCCATCCCCCGACAAACGCAACCATTAAATATGCGACAGGTTGAAATTGAAACTTGCCTTTTGCCGCAAAGCAAGATAAAACCCGACATATAAAAAACTTGTTATTATTTTTTTTAATCAATGGAGGAGTGGCCGAGTGGTCGAAGGCGCACGATTGGAAATCGTGTAGGGTGTTAAAGCCCTCACGGGTTCGAATCCCGTCTCCTCCGCCATTTTTTGCGTTGGCCAGGTTGTGCGCAGGGTATTGATAATGAGCGACAATTTTCTTTCCGCGCCGATATTTATAACCTCCGACCATGCGGGTTATGATTTGAAAATTGCCTTACGGGATTGGTTGCGCGCCAATGGCCAGGCGGATATAACCCTGCTCGGCGCAACCTCGACATCTGCGACCGATTATCCAGATGATGCCGCCGCGCTGGCCCAGGCGATGAGCAAAAACAAACAAGCCAATAAAACCGCAATGGGCATCGCCATCTGTGGCTCGGGCATTGGCATCAGCATCGCGCTGAATCGCCATCGCCATATTCGTGCCGCCCTGTGTAGAGACAGCGGCGACGCTGAAACCGCGCGCCAACATAACAATGCAAATGTGTTGGTGCTGGCGGCGCGGCGGATTGACCTTGCCACCGCGACAGCAATTATAAAAAAATTCCAAGAAAAAGATTTTGAAAGCTCTGCCGAACGCCACCGCCGCCGCGTTGATAAATTGGCGTAAATAATCGACTAAACCCAAGCGGGCGAGCATTGATTTTAACAATCAAAGACAAAGCGGGGCGTTTATTATTATTATTATTGATTACCAAAGACGCGCTGTGGTATAAGCCACCACGAGATGAGCGGTATAATATCGCTTTATCGTTTGGACAATCAGCTTCATGAGAAAGGGACATATCATGAAAATTAAAAAAACATTTTTGAACAGCTCGCATAGTGTGAGCGGTGGTTCATTATTTAAACAATATATATCACAACAAGCATTATTGGCGTCGGCCATGTTGATGGCGGGCACGCTCGGTCTTGCCTTTACGACCAATATGGCATCGGCAGGCAATGTGGTAAAAACCAACAGCGTTAATGGCAAATCGCCAGTTACGTTGCTGGCAAAAAAACCATTGGTGGTGGGGCGCGTTGCGGGCAAAAGCTTGGCAACCAACCAAGACGATGGATTTTTTATCCAACCCGAAGCCGACTTTTTTGTGGTTAGCAAGGCAACCCTCAATAGCGAGGTTAGCGATTTGCTTCGCGGCGATAAGAACGTGGTATTAGGCACTAGCGTATTACAAGCCAATACCCTCGGCCTTGGCGGCGGTGCCATGATAAACACGGGCTATCAATTGAACAATTTTAAATTTGGCCTGGCGCTTGGCTATCATTATGTTGGTGGCGACGTGTCAGAAACGTTTGGCGGTGGTGTTACGATACCTGGGTTAAAGATAGTCTATAACGAAAGCGTTATCCCTGTCATGGCGACCCTTGCTTATCAATTCAACCTTGGTAAATTTTCTATCACCCCCATAGTTGACGGTGGTATGGCGGTTAGGGTTCTTAAGCTCACAACCGATTTCCTGCCGGTGACTGGTGGCAAGACCAATGAAGTCCTCCATACCGTGGCTGGGACAATTGTCACTGGCGTGGTGGACGGCGGTCTGGGCTTGGGTTACAACGTAATCCCGGGCCTTGACATTACCCTGTCGGGTAAAGTCGGTTATTTGTTTGGTGCAAATAACGTCATGGTTAATGCAACCTATTTTCCGAAGGATAAAAAACAGGGTTGGGCTTGGAATTGGGCCTACGCGGTTGATATCAAAGGGTTATTTTATGGCACGGTCGGCGCCGGCGTTAACTATAAATTTTAATTAAGTTTGAGGGGCAAAAGAAAATGGGGCGGTGGTTCTCTTCATCCGCCCCATTTTTCTGCCTCGTTTTTTTTACTTGCCTTTGCTTTGTTGGTAAAAACGCCAAGCATCGACACACATGTCTTTTAAATTTTTGCTGGCACGCCATTGCAGAATGTGATTGGCGTGGCTGGCGTCGGTCCACACTGCGGCGCTATCGCCCGGGCGGCGCGGCGCCATAAGGCGGGGCAGGGGGGTGTTACGGCCGGTTGCTTCCTCGAATGTTTTTACCATCTCGAGCACGCTGTGGCCGTGACCACAACCCAAATTGAACACCGACAAAGAATCTTTTGTCTTATCGAGGTAAGCCAAGGCCTTGATATGGGCCGCCACCAAATCAACCACATGGATGTAATCGCGCACGCCGGTGCCATCGGGCGTGTCGTAATCATTGCCATAGATTTGTAATTTTTCCATTTCGCCGCCCGCGACCTTTAACAATATCGGCATCAGGTTGTTGGGTATGCCGAGCGGGTCCTCGCCAATTAAACCGCTTTCGTCGGCACCGCAGGGGTTAAAATAACGCAATGTCGCCACCCGCCAAGTGGGGTCGCTGGCGCAAAGATTTTGCAACACCTGCTCGACCATCAATTTGCTTAGGCCATAGGGATTGATGGGGGCAAGGGGTGATTTTTCGGTTAAGGGCAATTGTTGCGGCGCGCCATAAACGGTCGCCGACGAAGAAAAAATAATTTTTTTTACATGATGATTTTTCATCGCCCGCAACAATGCTATCGAGCCGCCGACATTAACCGAAAAGTAATCCAACGGCTGGGCGACCGATTCGGCCACCGCCTTTAAGCCGGCAAAATGCATCACCGCCTCCAGCTTATGGTTGGTAAAAATATCGGCCAGCAATTGTTCATCGCGCATATCGCCGGTGATGGTGGTTATGCGCTGGCCGGTCATTTTTTCGATGGTGGCGATGGTGGCCGGCTTGGCGTTACAAAAATTATCCAGCACCACCAATTGGTGGCCGCCACGGGCGAGGGCGAGGGTGGCGTGACTGCCGATGAATCCGCCGCCGCCGGTGACCAAAATATTACCCATGATGCTTCTTATCCTTGTCCGTTTTTTTATATGTTTTATGCCATTTGGGTTATGCCATGGTGGCGGTTTTTTTTCAACCGATAGAATTTGTTTTTTAAGGTGAATTGTTTTATAGAAAAAATAATGAAAAAATATTTTGATTTGTTGGTCGAAAGCCAACGCCTTTTTCAATTTTCCAGCAAGGTGCAGATTTTTAAATTGGTCATGGGTGACATGCTGGTTGGCATTTGCGAGATAATTGGATTCCTGCCGCTGTTTTTATTGGTCATGGTGATGAGCAGTCCCACGGAGACCATGCAACGCCCTAAGGTCGCGCTGGTGCTTAATTATTTTTCGATATCCTCGCCGCTTGCGCTGTTGGCAATTCTCAGCCTGCTGGTGGCGGCGATTTTTATTTTTAAGGCTTTTTTACAAGTTCTTTATCATTACCGCGTGTCGCGCGTCTCGGCACTATGGGGTAATGTCATCAGCCAAAAAATATTTCTCAATTATTTTCAGGCTGATTACACCCTGCTGCTAAAAAAATCCCTAACCCACATGCGGTTGATGATGTCCTATGGCCACAATGTTCCCAATAGTTTTTTTGTTAATTTTGTTCTGTTGTTTTCTTATGGCGCGCAGGTCGCCTTGCTATTAATTTTTATGGCATTCATGCTGGGCTGGTCGGCCTTGATGGTGGTGGCGGTTGGCGGCTGCGCATTTTTATTTAACAGGTATTATATCAAGGACAAGTTGGTAAGGATGGAGGAAGATATTGTGAAGCGCACTGTAACGCGTTCATTCATCGAACAAAAAACCATCGATAATATTAAGGAAGCAAAATTATCGGGCAAGGAGGATATTTATGTCAGGCAATATAATGAGATTATTTATCCCGATGCAAGCGATAAGGCGCGGATAGCTTTCTTGGGGTTTTTGCCCGGTCAATTTAACGAGATTATTACCCTGCTGTTGATGATTGTCGTTTTCAACCTGTTGCAGTTAGTTTCAAAAGATAACAGCTTTTTGACGGCGCAGATTGGTGTCATGGTGGGGGTGGTGTTTCGCCTTCTGCCCTATATTAATCGCATCATGTTTAGCTGGAACCAATTAAAATCGGTGTCGGGCATCGTGCGCCAATTACTTGATGAATATAAAGAGGTTCATAAATATCGTTCGGTTGCGCCAACGCATAGCCTGCCAATAAATTTTAACCAAGCCATCGAATTTAACAACGTCAGTTTTGCCTATAATAAGAAAGAGAAGCCGGTCATCGACGACTTTAATTTAAAAATCAACAAGGGGGATTTTATCGGCCTGACCGGCCCGTCGGGTAGCGGCAAAACAACGCTGGTCAATTTGCTTATCGGTTTTATGATGCCAAAGAAAGGCGACGTCAAGATAGACGATGTCAATTTAACCCGCGCCCATATTCGCGCTTGGCATAAAAAAATTGGCTTGGTCGACCAAAATATTTTTATCGCGCTCGGCACGGTTGCCGAAAACGTGGCCTATGGCGAAGAATTGTCGGTTATTAAAAAATCCAAAGAAATGCAGGGGCGAATCATTGCCGCATTAAAAAAAGCACAGATTTGGGATTTTGTGGCAAAAACGCCGAAGGGGATTTTCACCAAAATCGGCGAGGGTGAAAAATTATTATCCGGCGGCCAGGCGCAACGTATCGCCATCGCCCGTGCCTTTTACCGCGACATCGAATTGCTGATATTGGATGAAGCCTCGGCCAAGTTGGACATGCTGACCGAAAAAACATTTTTTGATTATTTGGAAACCCTCAAGGGGCAAATAACCGTGGTGATGATTGCCCACCGCCTGTCGACGCTAAAAGGTTGCGATAATATTATTTTTATGAAAGACGGCAAAATAAAAAACAGCGGCAGTTTTAAAGAATTGGAAGATAAGGACGACGAGTTCCGCCTTTACCTGCAACAGTCGCGCATTTGATAGGTTGCCTTATTGTGTTGGAAGTAGCTTGCGGGCATAACAATGGCCTGCCGCCCAAGCTGAATTACATCTCGGCGTAATTTGGCCCGCCACCACCCATTGGGGTGACCCAATTTATATTTTGCGTTGGGTCCTTGATGTCGCAGGTCTTGCAATGAACGCAATTTTGCGCGTTGATTTGCAATGCGGCCTTCTTCCCGACGCCAATAATTTCATAAACGCCGGCCGGGCAATAACGTTGTTCGGGCGCGTCGTAATTGGCAAGGTTCACCGTGATAGGCACTTTTTTATTTTTGAGCGTCAAATGGCACGGCTGGTTTTCCTCGTGGTTGGTGCCAGAAAATGCCAAATTGGTCAAGCGGTCGAAACTCAACACACCATCGGGCTTGGGGTAATCAATTTTTTTGGCAGATGATTTCTTCTTCAACGACAAATTATCGGCACCATGGTGCGATATGGTCCAGGGGGCGCGACCGCGAAAAATATAGGTGTCGAGCGCGCTGTAAACCAAGCCAAACAAAAAACCCCATTTGAATGACGGGCGAATGTTGCGCGCTTCCTTTAATTCTTGCCACACCCACGATTTTTTAACCGCCGTTTCGTAATCGAACAATTCGACCGCTGGTTTATCGCTCGACAGGGCGTTGGCGATGGATTCCGCCGCCAGCATGCCGGTTTTGATGGCGGTGTGCGAGCCCTTAATTTTTGGCACATTTAAAAAACCGGCGGTGCAACCGGCCAGCAACGCCCCGGGCATGGTCAGTTTGGGGATCGATTGAAAACCGCCCTCGTTAATGGCGCGCGCGCCATAGGAAATTCGTTTGCCGCCCTGCAAAATATTTTTGATAAATGGGTGATGCTTGAAACGTTGAAATTCCATATAGGGCGAAAGATAAGGGTTCGGGTAATCCAACCCAACAACAAAGCCAATCGCCAAGCGGCCTTTGTCCACGTGATAAACAAACGACCCGCCATAGGTATCAAACGACATGGGCCAGCCGGTGGTGTGGATGATGGTGCCTGGTTTAGAATTTTTGGCCGGAATTTCCCACAATTCCTTGATGCCGATGCCGTAGGTTTGCGCCTCGCAATTTTTTCGCAGGTTGAATTTTTCCATCATCATTTTGCTCAGGTGACCACGGCAACCTTCGGCAAATATCGTGTAACGGGCACGCAATTCCATGCCGGGTTGATAGTCGGCGGTTTTTTTGCCATTTTTGTCGATGCCCAAATCGTTGGTTGCGACGCCGGCCACCGCGCCGTTTTTATCGAACAATACCTCGGCCGCGGCAAAGCCCGGGTAAATCTCGACGCCCAATTCCTCAGCCTTTTGCCCCAGCCAGCGCACCACTTGCCCCAGCGAAATAATATAATTGCCATGGTTGTTCATTTGCTTTGGGGTGGGCAAGCGGAAAGCATGTTTTTTGGTCAGAAACATGAAATAATCGTCCTTGGCCGCCGTTTTTAATGGCGCGCCCTGGTCGCGCCAATCGGGGATGAGCTCGTTCAAGCCGCGTGGTTCCATCACCGCGCCGGATAAAATATGCGCCCCGACCTCCGAACCCTTCTCCAGCACGCAGACCGAAATGTCGCGCCCACCATTGGCGGCAGACGCCAATTGTTTCAGGCGAATCGCCGCCGCCAAGCCCGCCGGGCCGGCACCGACTATCACCACATCAAATTCCATCGATTCGCGCGTCATGTTATTTGCTCTGTTCTTTTTAATTTATAGGATTGAATATTTATTTGTTGGTGGTTTTGTTTTTCAAAAACATCTTTACAATATTGGGTGAATCGCCGAATAGTGATTTTTTAGTATAACAGCAAAGAAAATGCAACTTATTTCTTTAACCCTTTTTTTTTCACCTTGCGGGGTTAGCCATGGTTAGCGGCGGCGGTTATTTTATGGCGAACAATAAAAGTTCGGGGGGCAAATCGCCGACCGCAACGGGCGCAAATATCGCTGACCTGGTGGCCAGCCTGGAATGGCAAATTGCGATGGGCGCGGATGAGGCCCACGCCGCCCAACCGATAGACAGGTTTAAGGAAAAACTGCGTGGCGATGGTTTCAACGAAAAATCCGCCGCCAATAAAACCATGGTCAGCGATGGCGCGAACCCAGCCGTAGCCGCATCGCGCACCAAGCTGGAATCTGAGGCGCGAGCTAAAGAAGACCTATCTCATGACACATCCGAAGAAACACCCGAAGAAATACCATTGGGGAGTTTCGCCGCCTTGGCGCAGGCGACCGCCATGGCGGATAAATGTAAAACGCTCGATGATATTATCGCCACCCTAGCGCAATATGAGGGATGCCCGCTGAAACACCTGGCGCGCCAGATGGTGTTTGGCGCGGGCGTGGCGCGTCAACCGATATTGATGGTGATTGGCGACGCGCCCGACGAAACCGAGGATAGGGAGGGGCAACCATTCGTTGGTCGCCCCGCGCAGTTGATAAAAAAAGCCCTGGCGGCCGCCGGTTTTGCCAGCGATAAAAATGTTTATTTCACCAACAGCGTCTATTGGAAGCGGCCGGGCAGTCGCGCCGCCAACGCCGGCGAACAAAAATCATGCTTGCCATTTTTATTAAAACAGATTGAGATTATCAACCCTCAGCAAATTTGGGTGATGGGCATCGGCGGGGCATTAAGTTTTTTTGATATGACGGTGGCCAAATGCCGCGCCCAGAAAAAATCGCAATTAAAAATTCATGTAAAAAATAATGAGCGGGCGATACCGGTGATGGTAAGCCATAGCCCAGATTATTATTGGCAAAGGCCATTAGAAAAAAAATCCCTATGGCAAGATATTCTTGCCATCAAGGCATCGGTAACGGTGGTATAAATTTATTGTAATAGAAACATCATGTGGCAAGAAAAACATATCAGGCGCGAACAGGTTGATGATTTTCTTGATAGCGAAAATTTTTTAGATAGGGTTTTTGGCTTGGCGCGGCATAATCGCACCGTCAATTATTTGCGCAAAAACATCGCGCCCGATTACCATAAAAGCTTTCATTACCGCGACGACAATGACCAATTGTTGGCGCTTATCCGCCTTTATCACCTCGAACTTAGCGATAAAACCCGTGCCGGTTTGTTGGGGCCGCTGGCGGTGCACCCCGATTACCAAAACAAAGGCCTGGGGAGCTTTCTGATACGCCACCTGCTCGCCATGGTGGATAAAACAACCGCCACCAATTACCTGCTGTTTTTGGTGGGCAACCCAAGTTATTATGAGCGGCACGGATTTTGCAAACTTAACAACCATGATACAGAACAATACAGCTTTGATGGCCCTATCGCGCCTTTGTCGTTATTGGTTCGTTGCCATGATAAGCAAGAGATATTAAGACATTCGGGCAGGTTGCATTTTATTTCTGGGTTAGAATAGGGTAAGAAGGAGTAACCATGACCGTTACCGAATATGTTTTAAGTTTTTTACGCGACAACCCGCATATCTTGGGTTTGTTGCTGGCGATTGCCGTTGTAATTCTCGAGGATGTCACCATTATCGCCGCCGCGGTGTTATCGGCGAGCGGGGAAATTTCCGTGCCGATAGCCATTATCTCTTTGTTTGGTGGTATTTTGATAGGGGAAATTTTCTGTTATTACCTCGGGCGGTTGGCGCATCGCAATAGCTTTTTAAAAAAACAAATGCAACGTCGTGGCATGTCTATCGCGATGAAATGGTTAGAGAATAATTTGATATGGGCAGTGTTGGCAACGCGCTACGTGCCGGGCATGCGCATTGCGGTTTATGGTGCCATGGGGTTTTATCGTTTAAAGATTAGGGTGGTGATGTTGACCAGCCTAGCAGTGGTGTTTATTTGGGCCGGCGGGTTATTTTTCCTTATCCGAGAATTCGGCGTCCAATATTGGGAAGATTTAGGCCCCGCCCATTGGGTGGTTGTGTTGGTGTTTATTTTGTTGTTGGTGCTTATTTATTATGGCATCCAAAGCCGTGTGCGACGCGTCATCGATGAAAAGCAAAAAAAGTAGGGTGGCGATTATTTATAATGCCGGATAAGGCCGCGCAGGACGCCCTGAACAATGACGCGATTACTTGGCAATTCGTAACTTTTGTAATGTTTGTTGGCGGGTTGAAGCATAACCTTGCTACCGCTGTATTTTATTTTTTTTAAGGTTGCCTCCTCCTTATCAATCAAGGCAACGACAATCGCCCCGTCGTCGGCGTGGTTTTGTTTTTTAATCACCACAATGTCGTTGTCGAAAATACCAGCGTCTTTCATCGAATCGCCCTCGATACGCAGGGCGTAAAAATCACCAAAACCAAGCATGAAGGCCGGTGCCTCAACAAAATCGTTTGGGTCTTGCAGTGCGGCGATGGGCGTGCCGGCGGCGATTTTCCCATAAAGCGGAATCATCGCGCCGGTTTCTTTATCGCTTAAAGTCGCCGCCTTGCTGGTTTTTTTGCTCAGCGCCTTGCTGATGAATGTTTTTTTCAACAGGTCGTTGGCCTTGACCCCCAATTTTTCATCGGGCGCACGTAATACCTCGACCGCCCGCGCCTTGTTCGGCAGGCGGTTCACGTAACCTCGCTCCTCCAGCGAGAATACCAACCGATGCACCCCCGATTTCGATTTTAGCCCGAGGGCGTTTTTCATTTCCTCGTAAGATGGGGCGTAGCCACGCTCGGCGATACATTGCTGAATATACATCAGCAGGCGATGTTGTTGCTGGGTTAGCATGACACCACCCCGTTACATATTGCCAGGTGGTTTATGGTGTATTCTGCCATGATATAGCCATGATATTTTATTGTCATCATTTCCTTCTTACTTCACATGCTTGGTTATAATTGCTTCGTCCCGCTCTTGCGCCTTCACCCTAGCAGGTGTTTGCATTTTGTTCTACAAAATTATGGCGATTTTGCTTTATTTTGTGCGCCAAACAGGGGGCGAAAGAACAAAAAAGCAACTATTTAAGGGCTTTTATTTTTTAAGCTCTTCTAGGTTGCAAAAATAATCGAGTGCCTCGGGGTTGAGCAAGGCTTCCTTATTATTAACCGCGCGGCCCATCACCGTGTCGCGCACCGCAATTTCAGTAATTTTGCCCGATTTGGTGCGCGGAATATCAACCACGCCAATAATTTTTGCCGGCACGTGGCGCGGCGAACAATTGTCGCGGATGGTTTTTTTGATGGTGGTTTTTAAATTATCATCAAGGGTTGCGCCCGATTTCATTTTGACAAACAACACCACCCGCACATCGTCCTGCCAATCTTGGCCGATGACGATTGATTCCAACACCTCGGGCAATTGCTCGACCTGGCGATAAATTTCGGCGGTGCCGATGCGCACCCCGCCGGGGTTTAAGGTTGCGTCCGACCGGCCATGGATGATGTAACCATGGTCGCCATCTTGGTGGTTGGTGATTTCCAAATAATCGCCATGATACCAAACATTGTCGTATTTATCGAAATAGGCCTTGTGGTATTTTTTACCATCGTCATCGTTCCAAAAATAAACCGGCATCGAGGGAAAGGGTTTGACGCAAACCAATTCGCCCTTGCCGCTGGCGATGGGCTTGTCATGGTCGTCGAACGCCTGAACCGCCATGCCAAGGACGGGTGATTGCAATTCGCCACGCACCACCGCGGCGGTTGGCAAACCGGCGAGGAAGCAACCAAGAATATCGGTGCCGCCGGAGATTGAGGCGACCTGCATATCGGATTTTACCGATTGGTAGAGGAAGTCAAAACTTTCTGGCGCAAGCGGCGAGCCGGTGGTTAATACCATGCGTAAGTTTTTTAAGCCGTGGTGGTTGCCCGGGTGATAGTCGGCTTTTTTAATGCTGTCGATATATTTGGCCGAGGTGCCAAAATGGGTAAATTCATATTGTTCGGCGTAATCCCACAGGGCGGCGGGGGTTGGGTAAAGCGGTGAGCCGTCGAACAAACAAACCGCCGCGCCGGTGTGCAGGCAACCCAGCAACCAATTCCACATCATCCAGCCGCAGGTGCTGAAGAAAAAAATCCGGTCGCCGGGTTTTAAATCGCAATGGAGACGTTGCTCCACCATGAATTTCAACAACACGCCGCCGGCACCATGCACAATACATTTTGGCACGCCGGTCGTGCCCGACGAATACATAATAAATAATGGTTGGTCAAAGGGTAGGGGCGTGAAGCGCGGCGTGGCGTCGCGCCCCTTAATCGCATCCCCCCACAAAATGCCATTGGTGATGTTATCGATGGCCGGCGCGGGATGCAAAAATGGCACGATGATGGTTTTTTCCAATGATGGTAAGTTTTTTTGCATCTCCAAAATTTTTGGCATGGTGTCGATTTTTTTGCCGGCGTAATGATAACCATCGCAAGCGATAAGGACGCGCGGCGTGGTTTGGCCAAATCGGTCGAGCACGCCGGGCACGCCAAAATCGGGCGAGCAGGAGGTAAAAACCGCGCCGATAGACGACGTGGCCAACATGGCAATAATGGTTTCGGGAATGTTCGGCATGAATGCCGCGACGCGGTCGCCAGGTTGCACACCAAAGGATTCGAGCGCGCGCGCCATTTGCATTACTTCGCTGATTATAGCGGCGTGTGATTTTTTATGGCCACGGCCATCCTCGCCCATGAAAAAAATCTCGGCGGTTTCGCCACCCAGCTGTAAAATATTTTCGGCAAAATTTAATGAAGATTCGGGAAAAAAATTGGCATGCGGCATGCGGTCCGGGTGGGCGACGGCGATTTTCCCCTTGTCGCCAATCACCCCCATGTAATCCCAAACATGCGACCAAAATTCACCAACCTGGTCGCAAGAAAATTGATGCAACGATTCATAGGTCGGAAAATCCTTGCCGGTTTTTTCGGCCAGCCAGGTTGTGAAATGGTGCAGGTTGCTGGCGCGCACCCGCTCGTCGCTGGGGCGCCACAAGATATTATCCTGATGATTGGTCTGCATGGTTTTAGATGTTTTTAAGCCGAAAAATACGCAACCATAAACTGATAATAAATTTCAGTTAAATCTTCAAGGTCTTTTAACGCAACCCGTTCGTCAACTTGGTGGATGGTTTGGTTGACATGGCCGAAATCCAACACCACTGGGCAATAGTTTTTGATGAAGCGCGAATCTGACGTGCCGCCCAATGTGTCCAGCACCGCGGTTTGTCCGGTTACTTTTTTTATTGCGGCTTGCAATTTTTTTGACACCGCACCCTCGGGGGTTAAAAAACTATCGCCGTTTAAAAACCAATCGATATGCCATTTGGTTTTGTCGAATGGTTGCAACATGGCCTCAATTTTTTTTATCAAGCCATCGCCGGTTTGTTCATTGTTGAAACGTAAGTTTATACTAGCCATTACTTTATTTGGGATAACATTGGTGGCGCGGTTGCCGGTGTCTATGGTGGTGATGCTGAGCTGGCTGGGTTGGAATTTTTCGTTGCCCTTATCGATTTGCCAATTTTTTAGCACCGCCAACATATCGACCAAGCGGTGGAGCGGGTTATCGGCCAGTTGCGGGTAACCCGTATGCCCCATGGTGCCATGCACCGTCAGGGTGCCGGTCAAACCGCCGCGCCGCCCGATTTTTATCATGTCGCCCAATATTGTGGGGCAGGTTGGTTCGCCGGTGATGCAGGCCGATATTTTTTCGCCATCCGAATCAATTTGTTCTAACAATTTTTTGGTGCCAAATTTGGCATGGCCTTCTTCATCGCCGGTTATCAGCAGTGATAGCGCGGCGTTGGTTGCCCTTTCCGCCGAAGAATTTTTTAAAAATTTTTCGAGGGCGGCGCACCAGCAGGCCACCCCGCCCTTCATGTCTATTGCGCCGCGCCCATGGAGGAAGCCGTCAATTATAGTTGGCGCAAATGGTGGCGATGACCATTTGGTTTCGTCGCCGACCGGCACCACGTCGACATGGCCGGCGAAGGCGAGGTTGTTTTCACCCTTGCCCCATTTGGCGTAAAGGTTTTTTGTTTTGTGGACGCCATCGCCAAATTCGTAAATATTGCAGGTAAAACCGAGTTTTTCCAAAAATGCGATTAACACCGCCATCGCCCCGCCGTCGCGCGGCGTTACCGACGGGCAGGCAATGAGTTTTTCGGTAAGGATAAGCGCGGTCGATTTTTCCATGAAAAAATCATAATAAAAAAATGTTAGGCGCGCAATAATTCATTGATGGATGTTTTGGCGCGGGTTTTTTCGTCGACCCGTTTGACAATCACCGCGCAATATAAATTGGGGGCGGGCGAACCATCGCCCATTTTTTTATCGCTGGGCAATGACCCCGACACCACGACGGAATAGGGCGGAACCTCGCCCATGAAAACTTTACCGGTTTCGCGGTCGATAATTTTGGTTGATGCCGACAGGAAAACCCCCATCGCCAGCACCGACCCTTGGCCGACGATAACACCCTCGGCAACCTCGGCCCGCGCGCCGATGAAACAATCATCCTCGATAATTGTTGGGTTGGCTTGCAATGGTTCGAGCACGCCGCCGATGCCGACCCCGCCCGACAGGTGAACATTCTTACCAATTTGGGCGCAGGAACCAACCGTGCTCCAGGTATCGACCATCGTGCCGGAATCGACCCGCGCCCCGACATTAACGAACGATGGCATTAAAACCACCGACGGCGCGATGTAGGCCGAATGCCGCACCACCGCATTTGGCACGGCGCGAAAATTGGCGGCTTGCCAATTTTTTTCATCCCAGCCGAGCCATTTTGAATCGACCTTATCAAACCAACCGCCGCCGGCCCCACCCTTAATAATTTTGTTGGCGCGTAAGCGAAAACTTAGCAACACCGCCATTTTTAACCATTGGTGTGTATGCCATTTGTCGCCCGTTTTTTCGGCAACGCGCAGGGTGCCGGCGTCGAGCAGGTTGAGCACTTCATCAACCGCGTCGGCCAAATTTTTGTCATGTTTGGCGGGGGCGATGGTATCGCGGTTGGGCCAGGCGGCCTCAATTATTTTTTGCAAATGGTCATAACTCATGCCCGCACCATAGATTACTTTGGCGCATTTTGCAAACCTATGCCGTGGGCATAGAACCAATTTTGCCACCGCTAGAAATCAAAATTGTAAATTTTATAAAAACTATTTGCGGTTGACAGCTTAATTGGTTATTGTTGGGGGATGGAAGAATATACAATAAAAATTCGTTGTTTAGATGGTGACCCGCAGGGTGCCCGCATCATTGTCAATGATGATTGGGTGTGGTCAGCTATAGTGTTCCCAAAAGACAAGTGGGATTTAATTAAAGATGATAAAGGTTTTCAGCATAATGGCATATATATATTAGTTGGTTATTCTGGCGACAAAGAGGATATTGAAAATGTTTATATTGGCGAGGGTGATGCCACGGTGAGGGGAAGGATTGAATCTCATATTAAGAACAAAGATTTTTGGGAATGGGGTGTGGCCATTCTTTCAGAAAAATTTGATAAGGCGCGCGTTCAATGGCTAGAATATGCTTTATGCAAGTTGGCTGGCGAGTTGGGTGTATGCGTGTTACAAAATGGAAATTTTCCTAGCGAGCCAACACTTGACGATTCTAGCAAATCGTCTTTAAGAAAAAGATTAAAAGAAATATTACAGGTTGCTGAGTTGATTGGGCTAGAGGCCTTTGATGAATCTGTAAAGAAAAATAGAAAACTTAATAAGGCAAATGTAGAAGAAGCTGAAGAAGAAATAGCAGAAATTAAAAATGATTTATTGCAAGGTAATAAGCAGGTTGATACCATTGTTGTGCCTAGTGGTGAAGAAACTTTTAATAAAATATTTATGGAAGAAAATTGTTGGTATGCAATAAGAATAAGTGAGGCGATAAGAGCAAAAATTAAATATTTAGCGATATATCGCAAAGCCCCTATTTCAGCCATTACCCATTGGGCGGAGGTTGAGGCGGATGGCATTAAAAAACATGGTGAAGATGGAAAATATCGCTTAAATTTTAAAGGCGATGTAAAAGAATTTGAAACGCCTATTAAAAGGCGGCGTAATGGCGACCAGCTACAAGGGCCAAGAAAAACCAATTTGGAAACGTTGCTTAAGGCCAAAGTCATCTCTGACGTCTGGCCGTAAAATAGATGTCATCTCACCAAAGCAGAAAAGCCTGGTTCTAGGCCCGCGGCCTAGCCTAGCCCAAATACAAAAAATTGTTTTTCATTTTGCGGCGGGTGACGGAGGATGGAATGGAAAGGGATTCGCGGTATTTGGCCACGGTGCGGCGCGCCACCTGAAAACCCATTTCTTTTAAATAATCGACAATAACATCGTCCGATAAAATTTTGCAGGGGGTTTCGCGTTCGATGATGTTTTTGATGCAATGGCGCACCACCTCGGCCGAAACCGGGTTGTCCTTGTCGCTCCCCTCCAAAGCTTGGGTAAAGAAAAATTTCATTTCGAACATGCCGCGCGGCGTCGCCATGTATTTGTTGGTGGTGACGCGGCTGACGGTGCTTTCGTGCATTTCTATCGCGGTCGAAATATCGCGCAAAATAAGCGGCTTCAAATTTTCGATACCATGGTCGAAGAAGTTTTTTTGCTTTTCGACAATTTTACTGGCAACTTTAAGGATGGTTTCTTGCCGCTGTTGCAGGCTTTTAATCAGCCATTTGGCGGCGTAGAATTTTTCGGCCAAAAACTTTTTATCTTTTTTTTGCAAGGTCGGCGATTGCAAAAAACGCTGGTAATTTTTTTCATTGAGGAAGGCGCGCGGCGTGGCGCGGCCGTTTAATTCGACCTGCCATTCGCCCAAATTATTTTTGAACACCACCACATCGGGTTCGATG
Organism: Hydrotalea sp.; assembly: GCA_030054115.1. Lineage (NCBI taxonomy): Bacteria > Pseudomonadati > Bacteroidota > Chitinophagia > Chitinophagales > Chitinophagaceae > Hydrotalea > Hydrotalea sp. The sequence continues at coordinate 10,563 of JASGCL010000016.1, read as the reverse complement.
GCGAGCGGCGGTTGAAATTGATAGGTCAAGCCGGGTTTTGGGTCTTGGGCGCGAATGGTGGCGATAAGCGGCTTTATTTGCTCCGGGTTTAAGCCGGTGCGTTCCAACAATTTTTTTTCATCGCCCGATAAAAAACAATCCAGGTTGTTCAGCAATTTTATCATGTCGCGGGTTAGCAAATCTTTATCGGCCAATTGAATGGTTAGGCATTCGCGGAGGTTGCGGCAAAAAACCCCGGCCGGTTCAAATGCTTGTAATGTTTTTAACACCCGTTCGATGGTCGCCGCCGGCATGCCCAGCGATTCGATATCGCGTTGCCAATGGTGGGTCAGCCAACCGGTTTCCTCCACCAACCCCAATAAAAAAACGGCAATTTTATGGTCAAGCGTGTCATTGATAAATGCCAAATCGATTTGCGTCATCAAATGGCTTTGCAACGATTCGCGACCCGCCACCCGCGACAGGTAATCTTCCTCGCCCTCGCCGCCGAACGATCCCGCGCCCTTCATGCTGTTGTCGGCTTGGTAAAATTCTTGGTTGCCCTGCTGGTCGGTGGTTTTCGTCGGCGCGGGGTGGTTGCCATCGCCATCGATTATATTGTTACGCGCGGAATCTTGCAGGTTGCTTTGCACTCGCTCGGCGGTGTTGGTTGCGCTGTTGGATTCTTGGTTGGCCTGATGGCGCAATTCGGTGGCGTCGCGCGTGGTTGCATTGTCGGGGCGGTTGGTGTTGGTGGCGTCGGGGGTGGGGTTGTCGCTGGCCAGTTCGAGCAGGGGGTTTTTTTCCACCTCCTTCAGCAAAAATTCGGTCAATTGCTCGCCGTTATATTGCAACAATTTTATCGCCTGTTGCAATTGCGGCGTCATCACCAAATTGCTGGTGGCTATCAGGTCGAGTCGTATTTTTTGCGTCATGAATTTTTTTGTAATATTGTGGTGGATTAATTTTTTGGGGTGCCAGCCTGTTGCAATTCCTGCGTGACCTCTTCACCCAGGTATAGTTCGCGCGCCAATGGGTTATTGATAATGTCCTGCGGCGTGCCGGCGGCGATGATTTTTCCATCATGAATAATATAGGCGCGTTCGACAATCCGTAATGTTTCGCGCACATTATGGTCGGTGATAAGCACGCCGATGCCGCGCTTCGCCAGGTTTTTTACCAATTGCCGCACGTCGCGAATCGCCAATGGGTCAACACCGGCGAAGGGTTCATCGAGCAATAAAAAAGCCGGGAAGGCGCACAGGGCGCGGGCAATTTCCAACCGCCGCCGTTCGCCACCCGACAGGGTAACCGCCTGGGCGTCGCGCCGCTCGGTCAGGTTGAAATCCTTTAACAATTGGTCGCTGTAGGCCTCGACATCTTCGCGGTTTTTCATTTTCATTTCCAACACGGCGCGCAAATTATCGCGCACCGTCAGGCCGCGAAATATCGAAGCCTCCTGCGGCAGGTAAGATAGCCCGCGCCGCGCGCGGCGATAAACCGGCAGGGTCGAAATATCGGTGTCGTCGATAAAAATATGGCCGCCGTTGATGGGTATCAACCCCAATATGCCGTAAAATAACGTGGTTTTGCCCGCGCCGTTGGGGCCAAGGAGACCGACAACCTCCCCAGCGCGCAGGGTCAGGGAAGCATCGTTCACCACGGTGCGCTTGCCGATGATTTTTTTGACATGCTCAACCCGTAAAACACTAGCGGGGGCGCGGTCGGGCGATTGCCCCGCGCCGTTGTCGGTGCTTGCCGCATTGGCGTTGCTGGCCGCCGCGCCGTCAGGCGAATTTGGCGGCGAATTATCGGTCGGGTCGGTTGCGGTCATGCTCATAATTATCTCAACATTGCGCTGATTCGCACAATGTTGCAACCATGGTTGTTATGTTGCTGGCGTTGGTGGCGGCGCGCTGGTTGTGCGGCGGTTATAAATTGTATGGTGTGACATCGCATGCTTGACATCTGTCCCGTCGCAGTTTATGGCTTTATGAAAGTGGCATGATGATTAGATGTTAATCTAATCTAAAAACAATAATATGGTGGAGTAGTTCAGTTGGTTAGAACATCGGCCTGTCACGCCGAAGGTCGCGGGTTCGAGTCCCGTCTCCATCGCCATTTTTAATCATTATCAATCACCGATTTTTATAAAACCTGCCGCAGAATGTCTTCAGTTACGTCCGCCACCGCCGTCGCCGCCGCTACCGCGCCAATCAATTTGGTCGGCATGAACCTGGGCGATTTGGAAAAAATCATGGCCGCCATGGGCCAGGGGGCGTTTCGCGCCAAGCAGATTTATCAATGGCTGTATCAAAAGGGCGCGGTGTCGATAGACGCCATGACCAATTTGTCGAAAGATTTTCGCGAAACATTAAAAAAAAATTACAACATCGCGCGGCCGGTTATTTCAACCCATAAAACATCGGCCGATGGCACCGAAAAATGGTTGCTGGCGGTTGGCAAAAACCAAGAAATCGAAACGGTGTTTATCAAACGGTCGGGGGCTTACGAGGAATCGGGCACGTTGTGTATTTCGTCGCAGATTGGTTGCACGCTCAATTGCACATTTTGTCACACCGGCACCCAGGCATTGGTGCGCAACCTGACCGCCGGTGAAATTTTGTCGCAAATTTTGGTGGCCAAGGAATCGTTGCAGGATAACGACCCGCAAAACCGCAAAATCACCAACGTGGTTTTTATGGGCATGGGCGAACCGCTTTATAACACCAACGAGGTTATTAAGGCGGTGAAGATAATGCTCGACGAAACGGCATTTGGGTTTTCGCGGCGCAAGGTAACCATTTCGACATCGGGCATTGTGCCCGACATTGTGCGGGTGGGGGAGGAAACCATGGCCAATTTGGCGGTGTCGCTCCACGCGCCGAACGATGCTTTGCGGAACGAGATTATGCCGATAAATAAAAAATACCCATTGCGCGATTTGATGGCGGCGGTGAAAAAATACCCGGCAATTTACCACGCCGATATAAAATACAAAGACGGCGATTACCAGGGGCGACGCGTTACGTGGCAATATGTGATGATAAAAAATGTCAACGACCGGCCGAGCGACGCCCATGATTTGGTTAATTTGATAAGGGATATTCCGTCTAAAATAAATCTTATCCCCTTTAACCCGTGGGAAGGTTGCGGTTACGAATGCTCAACCGACGAGGCAATGGATATGTTCGCCGCGATTGTGCGTGGCGCGGGTTATGCCGTGCCGACGCGCCGGCCACGCGGCCGCGACATTTCGGCGGCCTGCGGCCAATTAAAATCCGAAAGTTTAAAAATCCGGGCGAGCCAGCGGTCGCAATAAGGATAAGGTCGCTTGGCGTTATCGATATAACTTGACTAGAAGAGCGACTTTTAATAATAGCAAAAGATGAAAAAAAGATTATCATCTATCGCGTATTATTTTGTCGCCATGACGCGTGAACAAAAATGGGTGTTGGCCTATTGCCTTTTTGGGTTTCTTTTGAACCTGTTGGCTTTTTACCCGGGTGTAACGATAGGCTATGATGTCTTTGCCCAATATATTCAAGCGCGCGATTTTAATATAAACAATTGGCACCCCGCCATCATGCAATTGGTGTGGGCGTTTTTTTTATTATTTTCTAAGGGTGGTCTTGGTATTTGGTTGTTCCATTTGTCCATGGTGTGGCTATCTATTTATCTGCTTTATGATTATTTTAAAAACAGCCTATGGAAATTTTTTCTTTTGCTGATTCCATTTTTGCCATTGGTGGTTAATTTTACGAGTATAGTTTGGAAAGATGTTGCTTTGGCATCGTCGTTGTTATTGGCGACCAGTTTAATCATCAGGCAATTTTACAAAAACACCGCTGGATTTGTAATTATTTTATTATTATTATTTTATGCCTCAACCGTGCGGCATAATGGTTTTTTTGCCACCGCGCCGATAATTTTTTTGTTGGTATTTCTAAAATATGAAAAAAAATCGAGGCTGATTAAGATATTAGCCAGCCTGGCGATTGTTATTGGGATAAAAGCGATCAGCATCGCGATAGTTGCGTCGCCGCTGGTGAAGGACAAAGGAAAATTCAATACGCGCGGCATTATAAATTATGGCGCGTTGTATTTTTCAATGGCTAATAATCAGTCGTATTTTAATGACCTGTCGTTGCAAAATATCAGAAAATATCATTTGATGTATTTTCAAGGCACCAATGTTTTGTGCGATTGCAACCATTGGCCAGAAAATCCAAAGCAGGATTTATACACCAATGGATTAGGTTCATTTAATACCTTTGATACGAACGCAGTTCAACAACCAGTAACAACATTGTGGTTTAAAAATTTGTTGCCGGCCATAAAATTGCTGAGCCAGCAATTTGCCTATTTCTTGCGGTCGCCGTCTCTTGCGCCGTGGTGGATAACAGGTTTTAATAATAACAATCGCGATGAAATAGCGGCGATGATACCCCATGTTGACCCTACCCTAAGCCTTGAGGAAGTTAATAAAGAGGTAAAGAATTTTACCCGCCCCCATTTATTAAGTCGTGTGAATTTTAATTTTATGGCCCGCTTTGACTACGACTTTTTTTACAAACCATATTTTTATTTGCTAATGTTGTTTAATATTTTTATCGCCAGTTTTTTTATCAATGATAAAAAACACCATCGCGATGTCGTGTTGTTGCGCGTCATCAATGCCTCGGGGATTATTTATATTGTTCATTATTCCTTGTTAATGCAAACCAATGACTTCCGATTCATTTATTGGTCGGTGTTTGCTTTTTTATTATCGGGGTTGTGGTTGTTTCGCAATGGTTTGGGCAAAGAATTAATAAAAAAATCAACATTTACATTATCATTTAAGAAAAAAATGCTAGAATTTTTTCTATCATTTCGTTTTTATCGAATCAATGGCAAGGCTTTAAAAAAATCCATATCACAACATTCGCCGCGCAAAATAATTGCGCTGGTCGGCCTGATGATTATCAACAGCATTGTCTGGGGCAATTTTGGCAATATCACTTGGGGCAAGCCTGAAAATTTTTTAATAAAACAAATTGATAATGTTGTGTCGCTTGATAATAATCTTATTAAAACGACATTTAACGCTAACAAACATGGGGAATATAAGTTGAATTGGGGCGATGCGGCATTTAATATCTATCGTGTTAAGGCGGCACAAAAGCCTGATGTTTTGGCTTTTGATTATCAATGTTTGCCATTTCACGGTAACCAAAACCAAAATTTTATTATCACCATCGATAGTAAAAATATATATGACGCCAAGCCAAATAAATTAATAATCGATAAAACCAATACAGAAAAATTTTACCATGACCTTAACGGCATTGTGATGATTGACCTGGCCTATATCGATAATTACAAAAAAATACCGGCCATCAATCAATTGGCGATTTCCGTGCCACGCGAATCTTGCCGCAAGATGACCATCAGCAATGTTCGGGTTGCCAATTGGCAGAAATAATTGCCCTCAAGCAGCGTAGCGGTAGGGCGAAATAATTGCCCTCAAGCAGTGTAGCGGTAGGGCGAAATAATTGCCCTCAAGCGGCGTAGCGGTAGGGCGAAATAATTGCCCTCAAGCAGCGTAGCGGTAGGGCAGAATAAATGTAATTTATTTCTCAATAAAGGCGGGGATTAACGACAACACCAATAACAAGGCCATGGCGATGTTAAAATAATGTTGGCGGTTGCCGTGTTTTAATAAATGCGCCAGGCTGGTGCCCATCACCACCCATAGGCCGGCATGCAGGAAGCTCATCACCACGTCGATGGCGCAAACCGCCAACACCACTTGCCAACTATAATCAACCGGCAGGTAAATGGCAAAAAAACTAATCGCCATGACGACGCCCTTGGGGTTGACCCATTGGAACGCCACCGCGGCGAAAAAACCAAATGGTTTTGCCGGCTTTGCGCTTCTTTTATTTTGTTTTGTTTTGTCGCCCTTGCTGATGGCCAATCGGTAAGATAAGTATAGCAAATAAACCGCGCCGGCGTATTTCAAGACAAGATACAAAACGGGGTAGGTTGAAAAAACCTGCGCCAAGCCAAAACCGGTGGCCAGCAATAAAAACGTAAAACCAAAGGTAACGCCAAGCAGGTGGGGCAGGGAGCGATAAAACCCAAAATTGGAACCCGAGGCCATCAACATTAAATTATTCGGCCCGGGGGTTATCGATGTTACCGCCATGTAAAGCAACAATGACAACCAAATGTTTATATCAATACCAAGCATGATAATTGTCTAACTTGCTTTGGCGGGCTTTGCAAGTATGGCCAAGGAAAATAAATTTTTATAGAACCGCGAGCTCTGCGTTTATTTTATTGCGATTGCCCCGATATCGCTCGTGGCAACCAGTTCGGTGCAGGGCCACGCCCTGCTAGTCGCGCATTTCGGAACCGCCGTTGATGTGCAATGTCGCGCCGGTTACATAACCGGCCTCGCGGCTGGCCAAAAACGCCACGCCGGCCGCAACTTCCTCGGGCTTGCCAATTTCGCCGCTCGGCACGCGTTGTAACAAATCGGCGCGTTGTTCGTCGGTTAATTTGTCGGTCATTTCGGTTTTGATAAGGCCCGGGGCGACGCAATTGACGGTGATGCCGCGCGTGCCATATTCCTCGGCCAGGGTGCGGGTCAGGCCGCTCATCGCCGCCTTGGTCGCGACATAATTGGCTTGGCCGGCGTTACCGGCGTGGCCAACCACCGATGTAATGGAAATAATCCGGCCGAATTTGCGTTTCATCATTGACCGGATAAGCCCGCGCATCAAGAAAAACCCAGCGGTTAAATTAACCTGCAACACATCGTCCCATTCTTCGTCTTTCATCAATATCGACAAATTGTCGCGGTTTAAACCGGCGTTATTGACCAAAATATCGACACCGATTTTGTCGGCTTCCTTGACTAATTTTTGCACGTCGGCGCGATCTTTCAAATTGGCGGTGATGATATGCGATTTGGTTGGTAATTTTTTTTGCAATTCTTCCAATTTATCCATGCGGGTGCCGCTTAAAATAACCTCGGCCCCTTGCGAGCTCAGCGCCATGGCAATGGCCGAGCCGATGGAGCCAGAGGCACCGGTTACCAGGGCTTTTAATCCGTCAAGTTTGAACATCATGGTTGTGGTTTTAGCCAGGGTTTTTAAAAAAAGCAAGTTGTTCCTTCACATCATTTACCGATGCAATGTTCGCGGTGGTGGCATTTGGCGCGATACGCTTGACCAAACCGGTCAATACTTTGCCCGCGCCGATTTCGACAAAATGGCTGAAGCCATCGCGCTCCATATTGATGATGGTTTCGCGAAAACGAACCCGGCCGCAAACTTGGGCCACCAAATCCTGTTTGATTTTTTGGCCATCGGTTTGTGCCATGGCGGTGATGTTGTTGTAAAGCGGCAAGTTTGGCGCGGCGATGGTGATAGAATCCAGCGCGGCCATCATTTTTTCCGCCGCCGGTGCCATCAATGGTGAATGAAATGGCGCGGACACCGGCAATGGCACGGCGCGTTTTAACCCCTTGGTTTTTGCAATTTCTATCGCCTTATCAACGCCGTCTTTTTTACCGGAAATCACCACCTGACCATCGGCATTGTCGTTGGCGCATGAAACCACCGCGCCGGTAGAATTTGCCTCGGCAATTATGGTTTCAACCTCGCCCCAATTCATGCCCAACAATGCCGCCATGGCGCCGAGGCCGGGGGCGACCGCCGATTGCATGGCAAGGCCGCGGGTTTTTAATAATGTCGCGGTGGTGGCCAGCGGTAAACTGCCCACCGCGGTCAGGGCCGAATATTCGCCCAGGCTGTGGCCGGCGACCGCGCCCGCCATTTGGGTTATTTTTTTGCCGGTTTCCTGTTCCAAAACTTTTAATGTGGCAACCGACATGGCCATCAACGCCGGTTGGGTATGTTCGGTCATGGTTAATTGGTCGGCCGGGCCGTTGAAAATAATATCGCTGAGGCGTTCGTGCAGGGCATCATCAACCGCGTCAAACACCGCGCGCGCCACGGGGAATTGTTCGGCCAGGTCGCGGCCCATGCCGACGGCTTGTGAACCCTGACCCGGGAATAAAAATGCAATTTTCATAACACTGCTATAGCAATTTATTGTTTTTTGGCAAGTGATATGATAGGTTGCAGGCATGAAAAAATTCACCGACAAAAAAGTTAAACTTGGCCAATCAGATTTGATGGTGTCCCCGATTTGTTTGGGCACCATGGTGTTCGGCGACCAGGTTGACGAATCAACCGCTTATAAAATTATGGACCGCGCGTTGGAACGGGGCGTTGATTTTATGGACACGGCCGAGGCCTATGCCGTGCCATTGATAGAAAAAAATTACACCAAGACCGAAACCATCATCGGCAATTATTTTGCCAAAAATGCGGGTAAACGCAAACAATGGGTGGTCGCGACCAAGGTTGTCGGCATGACCACCGCGCCATGGGTGCGCGGCGGCAAAAACAACACCACGGCGGACGATATTGCCACGGCCTGCGACGCCAGTTTAAAACGTCTGCAAACCGACGTCATCGACCTTTATCAAATTCATTGGCCAAACCGCATGGTGCCGGTGTTTGGCACCATGTATTACGACCCGACCAAGGAGCCAAAGGGCAATGCCACGATTCACGAACAATTGGTGGCGTTGGATAAATTGGTCAAGGCGGGCAAGGTGCGCGCCATTGGCCTGTCGAACGAAACGCCATATGGTGTGCATGAATTTGTGCGCTTGGCCGAACAACATGGTTTGGCACGGGTGGCGACGGTGCAGAATCCATACAGCCTGACCAGTCGTGCATTGGAAAATGGTTTGGATGAAACAATGCATCGGCTGGGCGTGTCGCTTATCCCCTATTCCCCATTGGCGTTTGGCGTGTTGAGCGGAAAATATGACGAAGTTGGTATTGAACCCGTCGCCGGCAAAAATGATAATTTGGGCCGCATGTCGATGTATCAACAATTTCGCGCCATGCGTTATGCTCGGCCCGAGGCCCTGGCAATTGCCAAATTATATAACCAATTGGCGCGCGACAATGGGTTGACGCCGACGCAATTGGCCTTGTCGTTTATTTATCACAAATGGCAAGTGGCATCGACCATTATCGGCGTCAGCAGTGTCGCGCAACTTGACGAATGTATCGACGCCTACGACGTGAAACTCAGCGATAAAATTCTGGCGGAGATTGACGCCATCCGCTTGAAACACCGCGACCCGGCGTCGTAGGGGCAGACTTGCGGGGCGGTAATTCGCCATTAATAAATCTTAACAGACGCCATCTTTTTTCTATCGTGGTAAGATACTATATAGAAAGCAATAGAAAGGAGAAAAATATGAAAAAGAGCATGAAAAAGAACTTTTGGTCTTTGGTGTTTTCAAAACATACCCTGATTAGCGTCGTTTCAACCCTGGCGGTTGTGATTGCTGTCGTGGCGATTGGTTGCGGTGTGATGCGTAATCATTTCCGTGATAAGATGAAAAACCCAGAGGCGATGGTTCAGCATAAAGTTGATAAAATGGCGAGAAAAATGGATCTAAACGATTCACAAGTTGCGCAAATTAAAACATTTATGTTGGCGGATTTTCAAACCATGAAATCTAATCGCGAAGCGATGATGGAAAAACGAAAATCCCAAATGAAGTCTGTTCTGACGCCCGAGCAATATGCGCGGTGGGAAGAAAAGATGGAAAAACGAATGAAGAAATGGAGCAACTAACGTTGCTATTTTTTATTCGATAGAAACAATGATTATTGTTTTTTAACGGGCGACCAGCAAAAACTGGCCGCCCATTTTTTTTGTTTTTTGTTTTTTGTTTTTTGTTTTTTGTTTTTTGTTTGCATTTTGTTCTTTTTGTTGATATGGTGGTTTTTATGGGTGGAGTAACCATGTTACGAAAGGAAACCCATGAAAAACATAAAACAATTGTTCACCAATATGGTGGCCGCACCCATAAACCATTTAAAAAAAATTATCTTTAGCCCGGTCGTCGATAAAATCGCCCATTACATTTGGGTGGCGTTTGAAAGGGTGGTGTTTCACCCGTTGGAAAAATACCTTGGGCTGGTGCTGGAACAGGTTGCGAAGCAGGTGATAAGCTTTTGCGGTTTGTTTTTTATTCTGTGGTTGTTGTTGCATAACCATTGGCCATTTTCGTGGTTGATGGATATGATGTTGCGGGTTTTTATTGACCTTGCCAAATGGATTATCGCCGCGGTGTGGGGTGGCCTGTGGCATTTGCTGACTGGCGGGTTGGCCGCCATATGCGGCGTGGTGTGGGGCATGGTGCAAGCTGTGGTGTGGCAGAATTAAAAAAATCGTGATAGGAATCTTGCCATGGCGCAAAAAATACTCCTCACCCTGATTGCGATTTATCGCCACAGCCTGGCCTATTTTTTTGGTGGGCGATGTCGTTTCACCCCCAGTTGTTCGCAATATGCCGCCGCCGCGATAAAAAAACACGGCGCGTGGCATGGCGGGTGGTTGGCGGTGCGGCGCATCGCCCGTTGCCACCCGATTAAATGGTTGGGCGGCGGCGGGGCCGGGCACGACCCAATACCTTAGAGCCTAAAGCCCCCGCGC